>JAGPFK010000022.1 GCA_018056585.1 Clostridia bacterium
TGCCCACCTGAAGGCCTGACTGTTTTTGTGCTTTTATCAAAGACTCGGCTTGTGATCGGGTGGCGCACAGGGGTTTTTCGCAAAGAACGGGTACGCCATAGGATAAAGACGTTTTGATCTGTTCGGCATGGTGTTGGATTGGGGTGGCTAGGATGACCAGATCAACGGGATGATCCGCTAAACAATCCGCCAGATCCGAATAAAGGGGACGGTCCGCAACAAGATGATAAAGCGGGCTTTTTTCGGCAAATGGATCCACCAGGGCAACCAGCCGGATCAAATCATTTTTTTCAAAAGAAAGCAGCGATTGAACATAATAGGTCCCATAGCCGCCGACTCCGGCCAGCACGGTACGAACGGTTTTCATAGGACATCCTCCTCAAATTGTTTCAGAAAGCATCGGTTGCGATAGCTGTTTTCCAAAAGCGGCGGACAATGTGTCTCAATGTTCATAGGGATCTGCCGATCCGATGAAAGGATCACAGGCAGCAAGGCAGGCCAGCCGACCTGCCCTTCTCCAAGCAGGCACCATCGCTTCGACGGGCCCTGGATACAAATATCTTTGAGATGCATCGAAGAAATAAAGGGATACAATTCAGACCAGGTCTTTTGATCTGCCACGTCTCCCGCATCCACAAGATTTGCTGCATCAAAGTTCAGCCGCAAGCCAGCGGGCGCGAGTTTGCTCATCAGGAACATGAGCGCCTCTTTTGTATCGGCCCGCCATCCCCGTTCATTTTCGACACACAAGGTGATCCCGCACCGCTTTGCTTTGAGGTTCATCTCTCCCAGCAGATCAAGAACCTGCTGCTCGGCCGACGCGTCGTCCAGGGGAGAACGTTTGACTGAAAACGTAATGATGCGTTTGACACAAAAGATTTGTGCCAGTTCCAGAGTCTTTTCAAAACGCTTCATCTGACCGGCCGCCTCCTCGTCATGCAGGCTGCATTTTAAGGTGCCCGGTGACAGGGCTGTGATTTCAAGGTTCAGTCTTTTAGCCTGATCCGCAATGCCTTTTATTTGTTCCGTTTCCAGATCAGGAACGCGGCGGTTTAATCCGACACCTCTGATTTCAACCGATTTCAAACCCCAATCAGAGGCGATTTCCATGGCCTTTTGCGGATCTTCCGTTATTTCATCTGTAACGATACCCCACTGCGGCTTCATCTATACAACTCCTTTTGACTTTGCATCCGAAAGGTGCGCCAAACCTGCTCAAAAGATTCATCCGGCTGAGGAATCGGACGAACAGGTCTGAAATTGATACAAATCCGGCTGCCTGCCTGGCCAGGTTTTTCAAGCCGGGCTTCCTGCACGCTTGAAGTAAAAGTGTGCCCATCAAGCCGGCTTTTGAAAATGTCAGGCAGGTTTTTTTCAGGCAGCCGCCCATTTTGACAAAGATACAAGGCCGAACCCCGGCTGGATCCGCCCCTTTTAACATAATCAGTCATGGCCTCCGCTAAAAAGCGCTGAACCAACAAGAGCTCACGATAGCGGAAAGCCAGAGGCAGACTCTCCGGATCAGCCAGTACGAGCCATTCCTGGCTTTCTTGCCATAACGTTTCGAGACGTTCGGAAAAAGGTATCAGTTCCCCGATGTCACGGACCGGCCCTGCTATCCTGCTCATCATTTGAGCAGCCGAACAAAACGACGCCTGAATCTGCTGTTTTTTAACTTTTCCCGGTATTCCGGTTGGCAAATGGCGGATCTGCTTCAAAAGTTCCGTCCGGATAGCCGCTTTCGGCGGGGATTGATTTATGGATCGAACGATGTGCTCTGTCGCGCGCAAGGCGCCGACCTGGCCGCTGTTCAAAGCACTGCCGCCAGGGCGGTAAACGCCATGTGTTCCAGACACTTCACCAATCGGATAAAGACCGCGGATATTGCTTTGCCAGTTTTCATCAACAAGCAGCCCGCCGTTGTGGTGCTGAGCACACAAACGAATCTCTAAAGGCTGCTTTGAAAGATCAATGCCGTTTTTCAGATAAAAATCATAAGCCGGCTCATTCATCTTCATGAGCCGCTGCCAGGGCTGATCCGCTGCGGCTCCGGCCCGACTCAAATATTCTTTTGATTCTTCATCCAATGAGTCTGGTGAAAAAGGCAGTCCTTCGTCATTGCTGCGAAAATCCAGGAAGACGCGGCGATTCAGCAGGACCGTTTCATAATAAACCAGAAGATCGATCAACGAAGACCCTTCTATTCGGCGCACATCAAAAGGCCATTGATAACCTTTTTGAAAAATGAGCGACAGCCGCCGCTTTCGGTCTCTGATCCATTCCGAAAGAAAATCTTTTTCGTCCTGCCCCGACTGTTCTGTTGAAACATAACGAGGCAGAACCTGTTGATAGCTGCCAGAGACATTCCAACGCGGATGGACCGAAGCCAGGCCATACTGCCATTCCGTCAGATTCACCGCCACCGCGCCGGCTTCCAGGGCGAGACCGGTGCCGCCCATCTGGCTTTCCGGATAAACGGAATCTGCGTAAACCATGGCCGGCCCGCCCACAGCAAAGACGATATAGGAAGTCAAAACCAGAGTGTAGCGAGGCAGATAGCAACCATGGCCGGCGGAATCCCGGACGCTATCAATATACAGTGACAAAGCGCCCCATACCGCATGGGATTCGGGATCGGTCAGGATCCGGACCACCTGGTGATGATCCAGTAAAGCAACATCTGTCCCGCTCAGCGCCGCTTCCAAACGTTCGACCATGAAGCGAGACGTCAGAGGCCCGGCTGATGTCCCTCTTGACAGTGGATCATGATCTGTTTTGTAGCCGACGGCTTCCCCATACTTGTTTTTGGGGAAAGGAACGCCCAAGTCGCATAGAAAGTGAAAACAGGAGGCTGACAGAGCAGCTTCGATCCGCGCCAAATCTCCATCCATGCATCCACCGCCCGCCAGGGTCTCGGCCATCTGTCCCACTGAATCCGGCTCATTCCCGGCTAAGGTCAATTTGTAATAAGTTTGTTTGTCGGAGCCCGCGTTGCGTGAGGTGCCGGCAAAACGGTCTTCCGTGATGAACAACACATCATGAACACCGGCTTCAGACAGCCGCAAGGCAGCCGCCAACCCGGCCGCTCCGCTTCCGATCACCAGCACCGTGCAGTGATGGGTACCAACCTGCTGACCATCGATCATGAGATAGGGACCATTTAATTTCTCTAATTCTTTCATCGGCTTTTCACCTACAATCTGCGAATATGAAAACCGCCATCGATATGCAGGCATTCTCCTGTCACATAAGTCAGCTGGCCTGAAGCAAGCAGGGAGACAGCTGCCGCCACATCTTCCGGCTGCCCCCAACGTTTGATGGGGAAAGCGCCTTCTTCAATCATCAGATCATACCGTTCTTTGACTTTTTTGGTCATATCGGTTTCGATCACGCCGGGGCGGACTTCAAAAACAGGAATCGCCTGATCAGCAAGGCGGACAGCCAAAATTTGAGTGAACATGGCCACACCTGCCTTGGAAAGGCAGTATTCTGCCCGATCAATTGAAACGGTGTCAGCGGAAACGGAACCGATGTTGATGATCACGCCGCGTAAGCCGTTGGGACGCGGGTCTTGTCCGATCATCCGGCAGGCAACAAGCTGAGAGAGAAAAACCAACCCTTTCAGATTAACCGCCATGACGCGGTCATAACTGTCCTCTCGCATGTCCAATACATCGGCGCGGACCTCAGGAGCGACACCGGCATTGTTTACAAGGCAGTCGACACGCCCCCATGCTTCCAAGGCATCGGCTAGAAAACGGGCCCGATCCGCCTCTTTCGCCAGATCTCCCTGCGTGTAACAAACATCCCCGCTCTTTCTTTTCAGGTCTAGTTCTTTCTCCAACTGATCGACTGGCCTGGTACCCAGGATGGCGACCCGATAATGATCTGCCAGTAATCTTTTACTGATGGAAAGGCCAATGCCGCGGCTGCCTC
Source organism: Clostridia bacterium (assembly GCA_018056585.1). Taxonomy (GTDB): domain Bacteria; phylum Bacillota; class Clostridia; order Saccharofermentanales; family UBA5734; genus JAAYBY01. Next base: position 3,937 of record JAGPFK010000022.1, read on the forward strand.
CGCTGACCATGGCAACCAAAGGTTCACCCGATGACTTTTGTTCTTGTTTCATAATGACGGCCTCCTGACCTTATCTTTCAGGCTGTCTCACCCATTACCAGTTCACAGGGCAAGACAAGGTGCCTGTGCTCAGAACCAAAACTATTTTCAAAAACAGCCTCTTCGGGCGTTTTCTGTGTCCTTTGCCGCTCGATGAAGGAAATCAAGCGGCTGCAAGCCAGCCGGCCGATTTCCTGCAGTGGTTGACGGATACATGTGATCGGCGGCGTGCATAATGTGCTGATGCCTAGATTATCAACCCCGATGACCGCGATTTTTTCCGGCACGGGAATGTGATGCAGCCATAAAGTACGCACAACACCCAACGCCTGCATATCGGACGCCGCAAAGATGCTGTCTATTTCAAGCCCCTTTGTGGTCAAAAGCTGTTCCGTCACGAAACGGCCGTCTTCATCCGGGTCGCTGCTGTCAATGATTTGGATATCATTTACACCGCTGTTTTTCATGGTTTGAACAAAGCCGGCCAGGCGGTCGCGGTGAAGTGCCAGAGAACGGTCACCGGCCAGGATAGCAGGGTGTCTACATCCGATCGATAAAAAGCGTCCTGCCGCCAATTTGCCAACCATCACCTGATCGGCTGTCACACTGGGCACATCTGCCGTTTGCAGGCGAACCACCTGGCAAACAGGCTTTTTTTTGCATTCTTCCGGAAAGGAAGAGCCTCGGCAGGCTGTTGCCACCAAAAGGCCGGCCGCGCCATGCTGAATAAGCAGCTGGGCCAGCACAGCTTCTTTTTTCTCGTCCTCGTGGGAATGAGCCAGAAACAGCTGATAACCATTGCGGACAGCTTCTGTTTCCGCGCCCAGGGCCACAGCCGGAAAAACCGGATTGGTTATATCCGGCACAATCAGCCCAATGGTGTGACCGCTGCCTTCTTTCAGGCTTTTAGCCAGATAATTCGGCACGTAACCTAGCTTTTCGATTTCATCCCGGATGCGACGCTCCGTTTTCGGATCGACCGGGATTTTACCGCTCAAAACGCGTGAAACGGTGCTCGGCGAAACACCGGCTGCCCGGGCCACGTCTTTCAGGGTCACGTGATTTTTTTCAGACATGGTCCGACGCCTTCTCGCCTGTGAGCCGTGTTTTATCGGCCCGTCCTTTCTGATAGATCGGTAAATACAGGCTTGCGTCGCGGATGACACAGCCCGTCCGTCCGCCGCCTCTCATGATTTCAGTGCATTTGCTGCAGGTCAGACAGCACTTCTTTTCGTCCATGCGGCCGGTTGAAAGCAAATCATGCGCAAAATCCGGATAAGCAAAAGCCTCTCTTCCGAATCCAACAAGGTCACACCAGCCTTCCCTGACCAATCCGCCCGCAACGGGTCCCGCCAGCCAGCGCAGCCAGCTGAGTCCTGAAGACACAAAACGGATCTGCCGATTGCTTCTTTGAGGCTCAGAAGCCGCTGGATTGCGCAGGATCCGGCAAGAATCGAGCAGTTTTGTAATCTGAAAAAGGGGATGACACGGCGGCTTGTAAAAACCCGTATCATAAGGTCGATTCACATGAGGGTTATAGTATGGATTGCCGCCTGTGATATTCATCAGGACAACGCCGGCTGCTTTGAGCTTTTCGATCAGCCAATGGGGCTCTGTCGGATCAAACAGATGTTCATCTTCTTTTTGCACGCCCCAGCCGTAGGGATAGGGAATATCATCATAGGCATTTAGCCTCACGGCCAGATCAATCGGAACGCTCGCCTTAACAGACTGAACAATCTCTAAGAGAAGCCGGCTTCGGTTTTCCAAAGAGCCGCCGTATCGGCCCGGCCGTGTTCTGGCGGACAAAAGCTCGTTGAGTAAATAGCCGTGGCAAGCCTTGATATCGACAGCGTCAAAACCGGCTTCCCAGGCTAAAGCCGCGGATTTTACGTAAGCAGGTATCAATGCCTCCAACTGTTCGTCGCTTAAAACAGCCGGCTTCTGTAAAGGTTGATCCAGAATCGGATTTAAAGCCGCTGCTTGCGGTGCTGGCTGACCGTATGGCCGTGCGTACCGCCCGCTGTGAGTCAGCTGCAAAACTTTATAGGGTTTTTGATCGGCTGATGAATCGATTTGAAAAACAAGACGACGGAAAGCAGGAAGATTTTTGTCATGGATCCAGAGCTGGCGTGGATTTGCCCGCCCATCGGGCACGACAGCGGTGGCTTCAACCCAAATGAGCCCGGCTCCTCCGGCCGCAAATCGTTTGTAACGGCGCAGTGTCCATTCATCAGGGCTTCCGTCTTCTTTCGCATCACAGCCTTCCATAGGCTGGATCACGAGACGGTTGGGTGCTGTTCCTTTTCCGATCGTCATTGGTTCAGCCAGGCATGAAACATCGTTGGAAAGTGGCAGCTCAAGTCCGAATTCATGAAGATCAGCTTTCAGATCTGCTTCTGTTTTATAATCAAAACGCCGATGTGTCATTTTTACCAATTCCTTTCCTCATCTGCCGATAGTGTAGCACAGCTTGATCCTGCCTGCAATCGTTTGCACAATCGATTGCAATTAACGTCGCTTTGTTTGTGATACAATGTAGTGAAACATCTGTGAAAGTGAGGGTATTCCCATGACCTATATGGACAAAGATTTCCTTTTATATTCTGAGACAGCCAAAAAATTGTATCATGAATATGCCGCCTCTCAGCCAATTTGCGATTTCCACTGCCACATTGACGCGTCGGTTCTTTCAAAAAACCAGCCCTTCCGGGATCTGACCGATATCTGGCTCGGTGGAGATCACTATAAATGGCGCGCAATGCGCCAGGCGGGCATTCCTGAATGTCTGATCACAGGCGACGCGGATCCCAAGGACAAATTGATGGCCTGGGCCGATGTTGTACCGGATTTAATCGGAAATCCTCTCTATCATTGGACACATCTTGAGCTGCAGCGTTACTTTCAGATCAATCGGACGCTTAACCCCAAAAGCGCGAAAGACATCTGGGAGACGGCCAATGCATGTTTGAAACAGCCCTCCTTTTTGCCGATCCAGCTGCTTTTGCGCATGAATGTGAAAATCCTCTGCACAACAGATGACCCCATTTCCACACTCAGTGACCACGAAGCTCTGGCCGGCCGAACCGATGATATGAAGGTCATCCCGGCCAGCCGCCCGGATCGCTATTTGCGGTTGCTCAGCCCAACTTACAAGGAAGCTGTCGACGAACTGGCCGATTCTGTCAAGCCGGGCGGATGCAAAATTGAATCGCTCGACGATTTGGCTTATGCGCTTCAGTCCCGAGCCCGTTATTTCCACGCGCATGGCTGCCGGCTGTCGGACCACGCGCTTGATTGCATGCCGCAAAAGCCGGAAAGCCGGGCTGCGGCAGATGCGCTTTTCAAAAAGCGTTTGAGGGGCCAGGAATTAACACCCGAGGAAGCGGCAAAGGTTCAGTTCGTCATTTTAACCGACCTTGCTTCCATTTATGATGAACTGGGATGGACTTGGCAGCTGCATATGGGCGCCTTACGCAATACCAGCCGCCGCGCATTCGAACGGTTGGGACCGGATACCGGTTTTGATGCCATTTTAGACGAGCCGATCGCGTTGCCGCTTGCCACTCTGCTGAATGCTTGTGAAGAGAACAATCACTTGCCGCGGACTTTGTTGTATTCACTCAACGCCAACGACAACATGATTCTGACAACCCTTGCCAGCACATTCGTCCGCGACGGAGAGCCGGCATGGGTCACACAAGGGCCGGCCTGGTGGTTCCATGATCAAAAAGACGGCATAGAATGCCATTTAAAGCAATACAGCCAAATCGGCATCCTTTCTAACTTTGTCGGGATGACCACCGATTCCCGAAGTCTTCTGTCTTACACACGGCATGAATATTTCAGGCGCATATTCTGTAATCAGATCGGCGCCTTGGTTGAATCGGGCGAATACCCGGCAGACTGGCCGGTCCTGTCTCGTTTGGTCAAGCGGGTCTGCTTTGAGAATGCCGCCTCGCTGTTTGCCTAAAGAAAGATCAGTGCCACACGACTTTCCGGAACCAAGCATCCGTCTGCACACGCCTGACAAAAAAGATGGAGCGCACCAGCCAATCCACATACATGGCAATCCAGATGCCCAGCACCCCCCAAGGCAAAAAGCAAGAAAAAACATAGCCTAACACAATACGCACCAGCCACATACTCGCCATTGACACCCATAGGGTGTACCGGATATCACCCGCGCCGCGCAGGCCGGCTGGCGCAATAAAGGCCGTGGACCACGTAAAGGGTTGCACAATGAGGGCAGACAGGATGATCTTTGATACCAGACGCGCAATATTTGCATCCTGCGTATAAAGGGAAATGATGCTGTCCTTGACCAAAAGCATGATGAGGCTTGTGAGGCCGGTAGCGACAGAGGAAATCAGAATCAAAAAGTTTAGTTGCTTTCTGGCCTCTTTGAGATGCCCGGCCCCCACTTGCTGACCAACGAGGGTTGTTGCGGCAATAGACAAGGCGTTGCCAGGGACTGTCATCAGTGAATTCACAGAATTGGAAATGGTGTTTGCGGCGATAGCGGCTGTCCCCAGCTTAACGATAAACGTTTGTGTGATTAAGCGGCCACCCTGAAACATGACCTGTTCCGCACCGGCCGGGATGCCCAGCCTGAGGATCTCACGAAGAAGCGGTCCGCTTGGTTTAAAAAGTTGGTTATCCATCAGGCGAATGCATTTGGATCCGCGCAGAAGCGGGATCCATGTTAAAATCATGCCAAATGTTCTGGCAGCGGTCAGCCCGGCCGCGGCGCCCCTGACACCAAAAGAAGGCAATCTGAGAGTCAAGAATCCCCATGATAAATCAAGGCCGTAGATCAGAATATAGCTCAGCAACACATTCATGGCATTCATAAGGATGGAGATCAGCATGGGGGTTCTTGTATCGCCGGCACCTCTCAGAATTCCAAAAGCCGCACTGGTCATGGCAATCGGAATGTAGGACCAAAGGACAATATCCAGATATAAAAAAGCATCTTGCAGAACAACGGGCTCGGCATCTCCGTACAAGGTCAGAACAATGGGCGATTTAAAAAGAAAAATCAAAAGCGAGATACCGGCTGAAATAAAAAACGTCGATACAAGCGCCTGAGCGGCCGCCTGATTTGCTTTGGCCGGGTTTTCATGGCCTACGCACTGGGCAACCGCAACCGTACCGCCAATCGCAAGCGCACTGAACAAAGAAATCATCATGTTGTTGATGGTATCGATCATGCCGATGGCAGAAATGGCCTCTTTACCCATGTTGGAAGCCAGCATGATGTTGATCACACCCATAATGACCGTGAAAAACTGCTCAATCAAAACAGGAAAAGCCAGATTACCAACCGTTCTGGTCAGTCGTTTGATTTCTGTTTGATCCACTTGCTTCCTCCATAAATCGGCCGCGATGAGCAGACATCCTGGACGCTGTCGATTATATCACGAGCAAAAGCCATCATAAAGAAAGCCCCTGATCTGTCCTGCTTTTTTTCGGATTTTTCAGGGATTCAGCCGATCCGGCGGCAAAGCGGATTCAGGTTCATGATATAATGAGAAACAAGTGATCAGGAAAGAGCAGGTGACAATGAATGAATCCTGTGGATTTGATTATCAAAAAAAGAGATGGCGGCTCACTGACGACAGACGAGATGAATTTCTTTGTACAGGGTGCCGCTCAGGATACATGGCCTGACTATCAGATTGCCGCCATGCTCATGGCGATGTTTCTGCGCGGTTTAAATGAAAAAGAAACGACAGACATGACGCTTGCCATGGTTTTGTCAGGGGATCAGCTTGACCTGTCTGCCATACCCGGCATCAAAGTGGACAAACACAGCACCGGCGGTGTGGCGGATACAACCACCCTGGTCCTGGCTCCGCTGGTTTCGGCCTGCGGCGTACCTGTGGTTAAAATTTCAGGCCGGAGCCTCGGGTTTACGGGCGGCACCATTGATAAGCTGGAATCCATTCCCGGGTTTCGTGTTTCGCTTGATATCGATGAGGCCATTGCACTGGTCCGGCGCCACGGGCTGGTCATCTTGTCGCAGACAGACCGCTTGACGCCGGCAGACCGAAAGCTCTATGCCTTAAGAGATGTGACCGGCACCGTTGAGAGCATCCCATTGATTGCAGCCAGTATCATGAGTAAAAAGATCGCGGCCGGAGCCGATGCCATTGTTCTCGATGTCAAATGCGGCAGCGGTGCCTTCATGAAAAATCCAGATGAAGCGCGGGATCTGGCACGCGTCATGATTGCCATCGGCAAAAACGTTAAAAAGCGTGTTGCCGCTGTAATCAGCAGCATGAACCAGCCTTTGGGCCATTGTATTGGGAACACGCTCGAAGTTCTCGAAGCCATATCCGTCCTCAAAGGCGAAGCCGGCGGCGATCTGCTTCAAGTTGTGATGGCGCTGGGCACAGAAATGCTGATAG
>JAGPFK010000023.1 GCA_018056585.1 Clostridia bacterium
GTTTACATGGTCCCTCTGGCTTTTTTGCTTAAGTTCGTCCCGTATGACATCACGAAGCTGCCAATCTGGCCTGTTTTAAATTACGCACGCAATGGCCTGGTACCCATTGCCTTGATTTCACTCGGTGCTCAACTGTCAAAAAGCCAGTTCAAGCTCGATAACCGCGATGTCTATCTTGCTTCTTTCATTCGTCTGATCGGCGGCCCCCTTCTTGCTCTTTTCTTCGTTCATTTATTTCACTTAAGCGGCATTCCTGCGCAAGTTGTCTTTATTTCCGCCAGTGTACCCACGGCCGTCAATACCGCTCTAATCGCCGTTGAAAGAGAAAACCAGGTTGATTTTGCCACCCAGGTTGTTGTTCTGACGACATTGCTGAGTGCGCTGACGATGACAAGCATGATCTACTTGTCTTTCATCCTTTTCCCAATTGGATGAACTCTTCAAGCATCAATCAGACAATATGCGCGCCAAAAGGCATCAGAGCGAGTCTGGCAAACTTAAAATATTGCAGACCAAATGGAATGCCAATTATTGTGACGCAAAAAACGAGGCCAAGCAGGGCAGACACAAAAGCCAGTTCGATCCCACAAAAGAGAAGCCATGCCAGATTGGCCAGGAGCGAAACGGCGCTTCCATGCCCATACTGAATGTCATGGCCAAAAGGCCACAAAACCAGCTTTGCGAATTTGAAACATTGGATGCCCAAAGGAATGCCCACGACAGTCAGGCAGCACAGGAGGCCGGAAAGCGCCCAAAGAGCGGCCAAAATGAAGCCCCCCAGCAGGAACCATAGCAAATTAAGCAGCAGATTCATATCCCGTTAGATTCCGCCCTGTTCCGGTCATTTAAACGCGGTGCCGCTTCGTATAGGTTGTATGCAAAAGCTCATGGGAGACAGGCCCGCAAGGCTGCCCTAAAAATTCGCGGTAGAGCTGCTGAATATTTGGGTTTTCATGAGATTTGCGCATGGGCTTGCCTTCGTCTTCCCGATAAACGGCTTCCATACGTTTTTTCCTGATTTCATCATTGGTTGGCCGGGGCTGGCCGCCTCCGCTGATGCAGCCGCCCGGGCAGCCCATGACCTCAATAAAAAGGTACGGGCTTTTTCCGTCCACAATCTCATCCATCAGGCATGCGGCGCCGGACAAACCAGAGGTTACTGCGATCTGAGCCGTGACACCTTCCAGAAAAGACCATTCCGGCTTGACGGACTCAAATTGAAAAGCAGCCGTTTTAATGCGTTCCAGTCCGACAATGGGTTTGACATGCAGATTTTCGAACGGCAATTCCCGGCCTGTCACCATTTCATAGACTGTCCGCAAAGCGGCTTCCATGACACCGCCTGTTGCGCCGAAAATATCGGCAGCCCCGGTCGATAGACCCATGGGACTGTCAAATGGTTCATCCGGAAGATTGATAAAATCAATACCGGCTTCCTTGATCATGCGAGCCAGTTCACGTGTGGTCAAAACCGCGTCAACATGAGGCAGATGATCATTTTTCAATTCTTCTCGTGTTACCTCATACTTCTTGGCCGTACAGGGCATCACGGATACAACATACAGTTTTTGGGGATCAATCCCTTTCTTTTGGGCATACCATGATTTAACCAGCGCACCCAACATCATATGAGGGGACTTGCAGGATGACAGATGAGACAGATGATCCCCATAAAAATGCTCAGCGTATTTGATCCAGCCCGGACTGCAGCTTGTGATCATAGGAAGGACCGGTTCCGGCAAATGCTCCGGCAAATTAAGCGCCTGAAGCTGATCCTGGCTGATAACACCATCAGCCAAAGCCTTGGCTGTTAAACGGCATAAAAATTCTGTTCCTTCTTCCAAAATCGTCAGATCAGCCCCAAAATTGGTATCAAAAACGGCGTCAAATCCCATTCGGCGAAGGGCTGCAGCCATCTTACCGGTTACCAGCGTTCCGGGCTCCAAACCAAACGGCTCACCTAACGTTGCCCGGACAGCCGGTGCGGTCTGGACCACAACGGTCAGGTCTGGGTCTGCCAGCGCATCCCAGACAGCTGCTGTGGCGTCCTTTTCTTTCAAGGCATTCACCGGGCAAAACAGGGTGCATTGTCCGCAGTTGGTACAAACAGCCGTTCCAAGCAAGGTATTGATACCAGGACTGATCTCTGTCCCAAACCCGCGATATTGGGCATTAAGCACGCCGACGCCCTGAACTTCATTGCAGATGGTTACACACCTTCGGCATAAAATACACTTACTGTTGTCACGGACGATCGCCGCGCTCGATGTATCCACAAGTGATTTTGATTTCTGTCCGGTAAAACGGGACAGATCCACCTGTAATATTTCGCCTAATGCTCTTAATTCACAGTCCGGGCTGCGCTCACAATGCAAACAATCTGAAGGATGGTCGGAGAGCATCAGTTCATAAAGGATCTTACGCGCTTTCCGGACTTCCGGCGTATGCGTCCGAACCACCATCCCGGGTGTAACAGGTGTAACGCAGGAGGCCATCAGGGTTTTTGCCCCTTTGACTTCGACAACACAAATGCGGCAGGCACCGATCTTGTGAATACCTTCCAGATGGCAAAGTGTTGGAATCTGAATATGATTGCGTTTTGCAACATCCAGGATGGTTTCACCTTCCTGTGCCATAAGGGCCTGATCATTGATGGTTATTTCAAACATGTGCTGTCCCTCCTTTAGCGGCGATCGCAGCGCAGGCAACGCATGGCCTCTGCGATGGCATTCAGTTTGTGGAATCCCTGGATGACTTCATCAAACGATTTACAGCGATCCTTCGGATCCAGTCGTTTGAGCGGGAACCTCTCATGTTCAACCAGATCCGGATCATCAATCGGCTCAGGTATTTTGATTGGTTCGCCTTTATTGAGGACACCGTTGCCGCCCAGGTAGCGGTCAATTGACTGGGCCGCTTTCTTTCCGTCCGCAATGGCTGTAATGACAACATCGGCTCCGCGGACCACATCACCGCCCGCAAAAACACCTTCCATCGTTGTTTTTTGTGTTTCTGAATCAACCACAAAGGTGCCCCATTCCGTTATTTCCACCTCGTCTTTCCGAACAAAGGGAAGATCAGAATATTGGCTGACTGCCGGGATAACCAGGTCAACGTCAAAGGTAACCGTGGCATTTGGGACCGGAACCGGCTTGCGCCGTCCCTCCCGGTCAAAGCCCTGCAGCTTCATTCTCTGACACACCACGCGTTCAACTTTGGTTCGGCCATCAAAATAAAGCGGTTCAACCAACTCATGGATCTTCACCCCTTCTTCCAGCGCCTCATGAATTTCGCGTTTTTCTGCAGGCATATCCTCAATGCTGCGGCGATAAAGGATGTTAACTTCGGAGGCGCCTTTACGCAGGGCAACCCGGGCCGCGTCCATCGCCGTGCTGCCGCCTCCGATCACCGCCACCACACCTTCAACCTTTATATCCCGGCCTAGATTGAGATCCCGTAAAAAATCCAGTCCGTGATAAATGCCGGGTAATTCTTCACCCGGTACGCCGATCTTTCGCGAAAGCTGCGTTCCGGTCGCGATATAGACCGCATCATGGCTTGCTCTGATGTCTTCAAAAGCAATATCCCTGCCAACTTCCATATTGGTGTGCACCGTAATGCCAACCTGACAGATCATCTGAATCTCATGTGCCAAAACTTTTTTGGGCAAACGGTATTCCGGGATACCAAACGCCAGCATCCCGCCTGCAACCGGCTGGGCTTCATAAACATCCACCGTATAGCCCAGGCGCCCCAGGTAGTAGGCACAGGTTAATCCGGATGGACCGGCGCCAATAACTGCGACCGACTTGTTTTTCTTGGGAAAAACCAGATCAACAACCGGTTTATCTGTTTTCATGGCTTCATCAGCCGCATAACGTTTTAAATCAGCAATCGCCAAAGGCTCATCCAACTGCGCGCGGCGGCAACGGCTCTCGCATGGGTGCGTACAGACGCGGCCGCAGACGGCCGGAAATGGATTTTCCTGGCGGATCAGATTATAGGCGTCAATCGGCCGGTTTGCCGCAATCAAAGCAATATAACCAGGCACATTGACACCGGCCGGGCAGGCATTCTCGCATGGCGATAAGAACAATTCAGAACACACGCCGGCACGGCAATATTTATTTCTAATGTGCTCGTCATATTCTTCACGAAAATATTTGATGGTGCTCAAAACCGGATTGGGTGCTGTCTGCCCAAGGCCGCATAAAGCCGTTTCCTTGATTGTTTCACCCAGTTCGATCAGTCTTTCGACATCGCCTTCCTGACCTTCGCCCCGGGTGATGCGTTCCAAAATTTCCAGCATGCGCTTGGTTCCCAAGCGGCAGGCTGTGCATTTACCGCAAGATTCATCCTGCACAAACTCCATAAAGAAGCGAGCAACGTCTACCATGCAGGTGTCTTCATCCATGCAGATCAGGCCGCCGGATCCCATAATGGCACCCAGCTCAACCAGAGACTGATAATCAATCGGCGTATTCAGATGGCCGCGGGTCAGGCAGCCGCCCGATGGGCCGCCGGTCTGAGCGGCCTTGAACTTTTTATCCTTCGGTACACCGCCACCGATGTCAAAAATAACTTCGCCTAAGGTGATCCCCATGGGCACCTCTATGATCCCTGTATTGTTAATGTCGCCGGCAAGAGCGAAAATTTTTGTACCTGCGTTCTTTTTGGTTCCGATGGCATTGAACCAGTCTGCTCCGTTGCGGATGATAGCCGGAATATTGCCAAAGGTTTCCACATTATTAATCACAGTTGGTTTGCCGAACAGCCCTCTTTCAGATGGGAACGGCGGTTTTTGCATCGGCTCACCGCGCTCGCCTTCCACAGAGTGAATCAAGGCTGTTTCTTCACCACACACAAATGCACCGGCACCGATTCGAACCTGCAAATCAAAGGGAAACCCGCTGTTTAAAATATTCTCGCCCAGCAAACCACGACTCCTGGCTTCGTCGATGGCTCGGCTGAGCCGATCTATCGCAAGGGGATATTCCGCACGGACATAAACATAGCCCTGGTGTGCGCCAATGGCATAGCCACCAATGATCATCCCTTCAATCACAGCAAAAGGGTCGCCTTCCAGGAGGCTCCGATCCATAAAAGCACCCGGATCTCCTTCATCCGCGTTGCAAATAATATATTTGGTATCGCCTTCCGATTTACGGGCTAAAGCCCATTTGAGTCCGGTTGGAAAACCACCGCCGCCACGGCCGCGCAGGCCGGATTGTTTCACTTCCTCAATCACTTCTTCAGGCGTCATCTGACAGAGGGCCTGATTGAGCGCACGAAAACCATCCTGCGCGATATATTCCTCGAGATTGGCATAATCAATCTGACCACAGTTTTTCAGAACAATTTTCTTTTGTCTGTTAAAAAAATCCAATTCATGAAGATGTGTCACATGTTTGCCGGTTCGGGGATCTTTTGGGCAAAGCGACTCGACGATCTCCTGTTTTAACAAATGACTCTGCACAATGGTCACCATATCCTCCGGCTTGAGTTTACAATAAAACACGCCACCCGGCTGGACCAGCATGACCGGCCCCAGATCGCAAATTCCCATACAACCGGTCATTTTGACCTGTACATCATTCTGGATACCTGCTTCCTGCAAAGCTTCAAGCAAGGCACTTTGAACCCGAACGCAATCGCATGAGATACATCCTGAACCAGCACAAATCAGAACCCGCCAGGTATAGCGGCCCTGTCTTTCAAGATAACTGTCACGAATGATATCCAGATCTTCCTGGCAACAAATCAAACCCGTCGTTTTGCTCATCCCGTATCCCTCCTACTCGTACTGATTGAGTATGTCACGCAGCTTGTTGGGATTGACCCGCTTGTGAACGGTATTGTCAATCATGACGGCCGGGGCCAGCCCGCAGGAGCCAATGCATCGCTTCACTTCAAGTGAAAAACGACGATCAGCCGTTGTCTCTCCGACATCGATTTGAAGCTCTTCTTTAAGGGCTTCCAGCACATCTTTTCCACCCCGCACATAACAGGCAGTCCCCAGGCAAACGAAAATGGTATGGCGCCCCTTCGGCTGCGTCGTGAAGTAAGAATAAAACGACACAACACCACTGACATGCGAGAAGGATAAATTCATCTCCTCGCAAATAAAACGCTGTACCTTTTCCGGCAGGTAGCCGAAAATCGCCTGGGCCATATGCAGAATTTGAATCAGGTTGCTGGGTTTTCGCTCATAATCGATTATCACTTGCCGAAGTCTCTCATAGGCTTCTTGTTCCGTCATGTTTTCCGTCAGACATTCACATTGTTGATCCATGTTAACCTCCTCAGTACCGGTAAAGATTCGCTTTGGCAGGCCGATTATTTTGCCGTCTGACCTTTAAAAGTCTTCAAGCAACGGCTTTCCAACTAAAACGCAAAGGACCCATAAAGATGTCTTTTGATTGCTTTTTTGTTTTTCCGATTTGATTCAAGATCCGCCTTTATGTGACCATCTGGAAGAAAGTAATCGAAGATGCGAATAATCATCGATGACACATCGCCTACCATTTTAACACACGTTTTCTGTTTTGTGTAAGATGGATTGATGCTTAACTTTTTAAAGCGATTTCGTGATCATCCAAGTCAGATTCGGAATGAAGAGTTTACGAAATAAGTAAAAAATGTTTTCATTTTGTTCACATCATAGCAGTAAAATATGGTCTAATTATCAAATAAGTGGAGGCGACATCATGAGTAAAACAGACAAAATCAATAAATTGGCAGAAAAAGGAAAAAGCGACAAACTTGTTCCCTTGGTTGACAACAAAAAACCCGAGATTCACCTTACGGCCATTGCGGCTTTGGGAGAAATCGGAGATGACACAGCACTGAATACACTGGTTGCCCTCCTTCGTGATCCGAACCCGGACAAACGCGCCGAAGCAGTCAAAGCGCTGGCCAAGGTTGCCCTGAGAGATCCACGAAATTCAGCCGCAAAAACACATTTGCAGCATCTGAAAAACAATGAAAAAGACGAAAAAGTAAAAGAAGCTTTAGACGAGGCTTTCAATCTGATCAGTCAGAATCATCAGAGCGCCTGACGGCAAAAAGCTTTTAGAACGCTAACGTACCCATGGGATCCCAAGGGTCCAAATAAATGGGCTTTTCTTTTAGTGCGCTCAATTGGTCGGCAGACAGGTATTTTTTGTCAATGACAGCCTGATAAACATATTGATCAAACCAGCCGTCGCAAGCGATATAGTAGCCTTTTTCGCCATGCTGATCGCCCCAGGAATTCTCAATTTTCCAGCGATTAGGGCGGCCTTCCTCGAGATTGACACCAGTCAGCACCATAGCGTGGTTCATGGCATTGTGCCGATAATCGAGTCCGTCTTCCTTGTTCAGAGTCAGGTCAAGTCCCAAGACGCCTTCATAATCATAGAGATTTTGAAACCAGGCTCCTTTTTCGCGATCCCCGCAATGACCGACATCACTGCCGAACCAAACCGGTCGGCCATCTTTCAGCTGCTTTAAAACCAGCGCTTTAAAATCCGGCATATCCATATTCAGGTACAAAATAGGCCGGCCACCGACAACGTTATTGATATATCGCACCGTGAAGGTTTTTCCAAATGGCTTATCTTTTGTCGGCGCATGAATGATACTGACAAAATCTGCAACCGGCAGCGTAACGAAACGCGAAAAGAACGATTGGGGCGTTAGATCGGAAAAGCGGTTCCAATTTTTATCCTTATCAACAAATTCCCATGTAAATTGTTCCGGCGGCTCACCAAAACACTGACAAAGCGTCCCAAAAAGTTCGCCGATCATCTCCTTTTTTCGTTCGGCCAGCTCACCCGGTGCGGCCCCTTCCTGATACAAACGGCGCAGCTTGGCGGCGTCCTGCCGTAATTTCGTATTCATGATGTAATTGAATGGTCCCGTTGCTTCACTGTGAAAGGTTTCCGGCATGGCTTGCTTGGGAACAACACCATATTTTTCAATCAGGTTAATAAACATATCCCACTGTCCACCGTCTTGGTAAGACGTCATCAGCCAGCTGATCAGACGTCCGTCCGTCGGCTCGTCCAGTGTGTCAAGAATGTTCTCAAGAAAATAGTTGGCCTTTTCAAACTTATCCCAGAAAGCCAGATAATTTTGTGACAGTTCGAATTCTTCAAGATTGAACTGTCTGGCGATATCCTCACGAAGCAAGTTTAATGCGGCAAATAGCCAGCAACGACCGCTTGCTTTTTGATTTGTCACCGGCAAGGTCTGAATGTCAATGGAAAAAACGGGACGGATTTCACGCAGCACGTCGTTGCGGTATGATGCGGCCTGAAGGCCGCTGTGCGCAATGGCATGAGCCGTTCGGGGTTTGATTGGATCCTCACGATAAACCCTCGTAAATTGCTTCAGATCACTTTTTGTTATTTCTCCGTTTCTCATCAGGAACCTCCCATATCTTTTTTGCCAGGGAAGCAGCGATCTGGCGCGCTGTTGGCGTATCAGCCAACCCACCGGCCGCTGTTTCTTTTAATTCAGTTGGAAGTTTATTGCCAACCGCTTTCATAGCCAGGATGACTTCATCTGCCGGTATCGCGCTGCAAATGCCTGAAAGAGCCAGCTCCGCCGCAACCAACGCATTCGCAGCACCGGCCGCATTTCGTTTAATGCAAGGCACCTCAACCAACCCTGCGACAGGATCACAGACCAAACCCATGACATTTTTCAACGCAATGGCACAAGCCTGGGCTGCCTGATCCGGTGTCCCATCCAGCATCTCAACAGCCGCAGCCGCCGCCATGGCCGCAGCGCTGCCACATTCGGCCTGACAACCGCCCTCCGCGCCTGAAAGAGAAGCCTGGCCGGCCAAAACAAGGCCAATGCCTGAAGCGGCAAAAAGGCCCAGTAAGCATTTCATTTCCGGCACATGCTCTGTTTCCCGTAAGGTTAGAATCACAGCAGGCAAGATCCCGCAGGAACCGGCGGTCGGAGCGGCGACGATTCGCCCCATGCGAGCATTGACTTCTGAAATAGCAAGTGCTTTGGCAAGCATCTGCGGCAGGACAGGCCCACTGATTGTTCGTCCTTCCTTATAAGCAGATTGAAGAAGGAAAGCAGCCCCGCCACTTAATCCGGACGGAGACCGATCTTTGCTTTCAAGCCCCAATTCAGCTGCTTTTTGCATAACAGCCAAGCGTTCCGCCATGTGCCGCAATAACTGATCTTTTGTCTTTCCCAGCAGTTCTGCCTGATCAGATAAAACAAGAGCCCCTATGCTTTGATTTGATTTTGTGGCTGTATCCACCAATTCCCACACGCTTTTATAAAGCAGCATCTGTTATCTCCAAAGATCAAGCCATTCCGAAACAGGCTGAACCAAAACCGCCCGCCGTACCTCATCAATCTGCCCGATCGCCTGGCATAAGCTCTGATCAACCTGTTCATCGGTTTCAATCACCGTCACGGCCGGTCCGCCTCGATACGAACGAAAAACACGCATGCTGGCAATGTTGATCCTCTGCAGAGCCAGCCGGTGCGTTATCCCCGCAACCACGCCCGGCGTATCCTGATGATTGATCACAAGCGTCGTATAATCGCCGCTGAAAGAAACAAAAATATCATCAATCGCCTCAATTCGAATGCGGCCGCCTCCTGTTGAAACCCCGCGAATCGTCACGCGTCGTCCTTGTTCACCCCATAATGTGATGATGGCTGTGTTTGGATGTAGATCCTGCTGATTGATCAGTTGAAACGTGAAATCAAGACCAGCCTTTCGGGCCAGATACAGACTTTTGCAAATGCGTTCATCGTCTGGAAAAAATCCAAGAAGCCCGGCAACAATAGCTTTATCCGTTCCATGGCCCCTGAAGGTGTGGGCAAAAGAGCCGCAAAGGCCAATATCAGCCTTTTTTATTCTTTCATCCAGCAAAGCTTTCGCAACCAGTCCGATGCGAACAGCACCCGCCGTATGAGAACTAGACGGCCCAACCATGATGGGGCCAATGATATCAAAACAGTTCATCATCAAGGATTCCGATAGCGCACAATCGCCTGACGGGCAGCTTTAACTTCATCAACCCGCGCAACAACTGTTTCATGCGGAGCTTCTTTCACCAAATCAGGATTTTCTCGGGTTTCACGATCAATCTCCAGCATCGCGTCAACAAAAGCGTCAAGCGTTTCCTTGCTCTCTGTCTCCGTCGGCTCAATCATCAAAGCTTCTTTGACAATCAAAGGGAAATAGATGGTCGGCGGATGAAAACCATAGTCCATCAGGCGCTTGGCGACATCCAATGCCAAAACACCCCTTTCCTTTTGACGTGAAGCCGAGAAAACAACTTCATGCATGCAAGGGCGATCATAGGGTAAGGTGTAGGC
>JAGPFK010000024.1 GCA_018056585.1 Clostridia bacterium
CTGACAGGCAATCCGGGGCATGCTTATATTTTCAGTGGGCCTCAGGGAATTGGGCGGACACATATTGCCCGTGTTTTCGCGGCCGCTTTGCTCTGTCATGAATCAGATCAAGAGGGTGCCTGTGGGCGTTGCTTATCTTGCCAATATCTGGAACAGCAAGTGCATCCGGACTATCTGGAACTGAGATTGCAGGACAAAGAAAAAGTGATTCCAGTTGAGTCGGTCAGACGAAAAATCAGTTCAGACCTGTATTTGCAGCCTCAGATCAGCCAGAGAAAAGTTTATCTGATTGCGGCAGATGGACTCAATGAGCAAGGCCAGAACGCTTTACTCAAATCCCTTGAAGAGCCGCCTTCCTATGCCGTGTTTTTATTAACAGTTACGTCGCTTGACCGATTGCTGCCGACGGTTGTTTCGCGCGCTGTACACATAAGGAGTCATCCTTGTTCTTGTCAGGAAACAATGGAGATACTGAAAAAAAGAGGGCTGGATCAACTTAAAATGGCTCCTTTCTGCGCCCGATTCAGCGGGGGGGTGCCCGGAGCGGCGATTGAACTGGCTGAAAACGAATGGTTTCATGAACTGCGCAAAGAAACAATTCACTTATTTTCGCAGCTGACACATGAAAGCAGAGCCTATCTCCTCACAAAAGGCTATGCCATGCTTGACAGCAACCGCCGGTTTATGCCGGAGATTTTAAAGATCATGAGCAGCCTGATTCATGATCTCATGATCTTATCAGGCGGCTCTAAAACACAAAACTTGATTAATGAAGATCAGATCGGCTTCTTAAAGCCCATCGCGGCCGGTCTTGAAAAAACCGGCCATTGGCAAGAATCCCTGGGGAAGGCTTACAGAGCCATCATAACAGCTTCCCATGGGTTGGAACAAAATGCCAGTTTTGAGGGATTGGCCTGCCATCTGATGCTTGCTCTGCGAAAGGAGTTGCAGCATGCCTAGAGTTGTATCCGTTCAGTTCCGGGAAGCCGGGAAAACATATTATTTCGATCCGGGCAATTTTGTTCTGCAAAAAGGGGACGCTGTTATTGTAGAAACAGCTCAGGGAAAAGAATTGGCCATTGTCGATGAGATAAAAGAGGTATCTGAAGATGAATTGGTTGCGCCGCTCAAGTCAATCATCAGACAAGCCGATGCAAATGATCTGGCCCAATATGATGAAAATAAACAAAAAGAAAAGGAAGCCTTTCGCGTTTGCCAGGAAAAAATTGAAAGCCGCGGACTGAATATGCGCCTGGTTGATGTCGAATACACTTTTGATCGGCGGAAAATGATTTTCTACTTCACGGCAGATGGCCGGATTGATTTTAGAGAATTGGTCAAAGATCTGGCTGCCATCTTTCATACGCGCATTGAACTGCGTCAAATTGGCGTTCGGGATGAAGCGCGCATGATTGGAGGAATTGGAATCTGCGGCCGCGAGCTGTGTTGTTGCTCATATTTATCCGATTTTGTCCCAGTGTCCATTAAAATGGCCAAGGTACAGAACCTATCGATGAATCCCGCAAAAATATCCGGCGTTTGCGGCCGTTTGTTGTGTTGCCTGCAGTACGAGCATGAAGCCTACGAGGATGCAAGCAGCCGTATGCCGCGGCCAGGCACGGTTGTCATGACGGATGAAGGACAAGGTGTGATCGAGCATGTCAACTTATTGAAAGAAACGGTGACAGTCCGACTGGATCGGGGTGGGGAAATGGATCTGGTTACGTTGCCTTATGCAGCGCTGACTATCCTGGAAAATCGTTCAGAGAAGCGCTCCCCAACAGATGCCGCTCAGGATGAGAAGCAGGCTGGTACCGGTCCGTCACGGAAAAAGAAAAAAACAGAAGGGAAAACGGTACCTGATCAAACGTCCAAAAAGCAAACCGATGAAAAGCCAGTCAAAAAGCGCGCTGGTCATAAAACCTCCTCCAACCGCAGACGCAGCAGGTCTTCGGCGAAAAAACGCAGATCTTCAGGCGGCGCTCCAAAGCAGGAAACAGGCAACCAACCCGGATCATAAGGGTTATTTAAGGACTTGCCCAACGAATCAGCTGGTGGTAGAATGGGCAAGAATGGGAGGTGACCCGATGGCTTATTTAATTACGGATGCGTGTATTTCATGTGGGGCTTGTGAAAGTGAGTGCCCGACCGGAGCGATTTCTGCCGGGGACACGCAGTACAACATTGACCCGGAAGTATGCATTGACTGTGGTGCCTGTGAGGCCGTGTGCCCTTCGGAGGCAATTGTGCCTAATTGATCTTGAAGTAAAGTGATCAAACAAAAGAGAGGGTGTTCGGTCCGAACACCCTCTCTTTTGTTTGAGTGACTGTTATAAAAGACTCGAATATTTCAGAAGTGGGGGCAACGAAAAGATGCAGAATGGGGAAAAGCAAGCAGATTCCAACCGGCCGGAAAACCAGGGTTCTGCCCTTCAAAATGGCATTTTGTATTTGGTAGGAACACCCATCGGCAATTTACAGGATATCAGTGAACGGGTGGTGAACACCTTGGCTGAAGCAGACTGGATTGCGGCTGAAGACACGCGTCGGACACTGCAATTGCTTAATCATCTTGGGCTTAAAAAGCATTTGATCAGCTGCCACCAACACAACCAAAAACAACGCATCCCTCTTATTTTAGAAAAATTAAAACAAGGCGGCAAAGTGGCATTGGTAACCGATGCCGGAATGCCTGGTATTTCTGATCCAGGAACGAAGCTGGTGGCCGCGTGCGTTGACGCCGGCATCGATGTCACCGCCATCCCAGGGCCTTCTGCTTTTCTCGTAGCCCTGGCAGCCTCCGGGCTCGATACGGATCGGTTCGTTTTTGAAGGGTTTATTCCTTCATCCGGAAAATTACGTAAACAGCGTATTCAAGAATTATCTTCCGAGAGAAGAACCGTTGTTCTTTACGAGGCACCGCATCGGGTGATCAAGACACTAAAAGATCTTGAAGCAGAAGGCTTATCTGAACGGCGCCTGACCCTTGCCCGGGAGCTGACAAAAAAATACGAATCTTTCTGGCGGACTACCGTTGGTGAAGCAGTGCGACAGGCTGATCAAATGGTCCTGCGTGGTGAATTTGTTCTTGTATTGGAAGGCCTTGATAGCTACAGCAAAAGGTGCGCCGACGGCAACCGGCTCAAACAGGAAAAGGAGGTGTCCGATTGGTCGGAAGAAGACGCGATCCTTCAGATTCAATCCCTCCTGGAACAGGGCTTTTCTATCAAAGATGCTGTTTTGCGGCTTGCCGGGAACGACCGTCTGAGCCGGAATGAATGGTACCGACTGGCCCTGCGGGTCGATGAAAGAAGAAAAATGGATGACTCTACAGAAACTTGAATATCCGCTGCTGTATGGAAATAAACGAGTTGGCGGACAGCCAGGATACTGATATAATGGCGGATAAGCTTGTTTTATATTGAACCAGACAGCAAGGCCAGGAGGTATTGGCTATGAAACCAACCTATTACATCACAACACCCATCTATTACCCAAGCGATAAGCTGCACATCGGCCATTCCTATACCACCGTTGCGGCGGACGCCATGGCCCGGTATAAGCGTTTGCGTGGTTATGACGTGATGTTTTTGACGGGAACAGACGAGCATGGTCAGAAAATTCAGCGTAAAGCCGAAAGTATGGGAATGACACCGAAGGCCTATGTTGATGAGATGGTAAAAAGCATCAAAGACCTCTGGCGCCTTTTGGATATCTCTTATGATCGGTTTATCCGGACGACCGACCCGGACCATGAGGCTGGCATCCGGTATATCTTTCAGAAACTCTACGATCAGGGTGACATCTATAAAAGTGTTTATGAAGGGTGGTACTGTACCCCTTGCGAATCATTCTGGACAGAGACACAGCTGGTCGATCAAAAATGTCCGGATTGCGGCAGACCTGTTGAGAAAACTAAGGAAGAAAGCTATTTTTTCCGACTGTCGAATTACCAGCAACGACTGATTGAACTGTTTGAGAGCAACCCTGAATTTGTTCAGCCGGCCAGCAGAGCAAATGAAATGCTGAATAATTTTCTGCGGCCTGGTCTGGAAGACCTTTGTGTTTCAAGGACAACTTTTGACTGGGGGGTAAAAGTTCCGTTTGATCAAAAACATGTTGTTTATGTTTGGATCGATGCCTTATCAAACTATATTACAGCGCTCGGGTACCCGGACATGAACGGTCTGATGGCCCGATATTGGCCTGCCGAT
Source organism: Clostridia bacterium (assembly GCA_018056585.1). GTDB lineage: Bacteria > Bacillota > Clostridia > Saccharofermentanales > UBA5734 > JAAYBY01. The sequence goes on from JAGPFK010000024.1 coordinate 4,215, forward strand.
GTTCATCTGGTCGGCAAAGAAATTGTCCGTTTTCATACGATTATCTGGCCGGCTATGCTGATGGCCTTGGATCTTCCTTTACCCAAAAAGGTCTATGGCCATGGTTGGCTGCTTTTCAAGGAAGGGAAAATGTCAAAGTCAAAGGGCAATGTTGTTGACCCTATTGTGCTGTGCGATCGATATGGGGTCGATGCTATTCGTTATTTTCTTTTGCGTGAAATACCTTTTGGTTCAGACGGCATTTTTTCAAATGAAGCCCTGATTGGCCGCATTAATTCTGATTTGGCCAATGATCTGGGCAATTTAGTCAGCCGGACAGCGGCCATGATCAGCCGTTCTTTCCCTGAAGGCATACCCGAGGAGCGATTCGCGCAGGATCCGGATCAGGAGCTGATCGATGAATGCCTGAAACTGAAAGGGAAAGTGGAAGAGAGTATGGAACAGCTGCAGTTCAGCCAGGCCTTGTGTGACATCTGGCGTTGCATTGGCCGCAGCAATAAGTATATCGATGAAACGACCCCCTGGATTCTGGCCCGTTCGCCGGAAAACAAATCACGGCTGGCTTCCGTTCTCTTTAACCTGGCCGAATCTATTCGTATTATTTCCGTTCTGCTGCAGCCCTTTATGCCGTCCACCCCCAAGAAAATATTTCAGATTTTCGGTGTCGAAGATGAAGCTTTGTCCGCCTGGTCATCGGCCGGCACGTTTGGACTTTTTCATTCCAAGGGCATTCAGAAAGCCGAGCCGCTTTTTCCAAGGCTGGACCTTGATCAGGAATTGGCATCTCTCGAAAAAAGCCTGCTGGAAAAACAGCCGGGCACAACCAATGCAGTCAGTCAGGATATGGCAGACCATGTGGCACTCATTGAGTATGAAGACTTTTCGAAAGTCAAGATGCATGTGGGCCGGGTTCTCAGCTGCGAAAAAGTTGAGGGCTCAGATAAACTTCTGTGTTCGCAGATCGATCTGGGCGGATCCACCCGCCAGATCGTATCCGGCATTGCCGAGTCATACCGTCCGGAAGAGATGGTGGGGCGGGATGTCATTGTGGTGACAAACTTAAAGCCAAGAAAAATAAAAGGCATATTATCTGAAGGTATGTTGCTTTGTGCGGAAAGCGGTTCGGGATATCGCCTTTTAACTGTTGACGGGCCCGTCGAGCCAGGTGCAGAAGTGAGTTGAGGACAGCCATGCAAGCAAATAACGGACAGCCGTATTGGTTTGATTCCCATGCCCATTTGCAGGATGCGGATTTTGAACAAGACAGGGCAGAGGTCCTGGAACGTGCAAAAAGAAATCATGTTCTTAAAATTCTCATTCCTTCAACCAGCTTTGATGATTCGCTTCAGGCCATCGAACTGGCAAAGCAAAGCGAAAATCTGTGTTGTTCCGTTGGCTGTCATCCGCATGAAGCAAAAACATTTGAAAATCAAACACTGAATGCCTGGTTTGATCTTGTCCGGCTTCATCGTTTTGCGCCGATCGTGGCCATAGGTGAGATCGGCCTGGATTATCACTACGATTTTTGTCCCCGTGATATTCAGTGCCGTGTTTTTCGCGCCCAGCTGGAGTTGGCTCATGCTCTGAACCTTCCTGTTGTTATTCATGAAAGGGAAGCCACGGCGGATTGTTTAAAAATATTAGAGCAGGCAGACAAAGATAAGATCATTCGATGTGAATTACCCGGCGTCTTCCATTGCTTTTCAGGGAGTGTGGAAACGAGCCGGATGGTCCGTGAAATGGGCTTTTATATTGGTGTCGATGGCCCCTTGACGTTTAAAAACGCGCGCAAGCCACTCGCTGTTGTTGCGGATTGTCCCCAAGACGCTTTGCTTATTGAAACAGATAGTCCTTACCTCGCGCCGGTCCCGTTCAGAGGCAAACGGAATGAGCCGGCCTATCTTCCGTTGATTGGCGAAAAAGTCGCGCAAATATGGGGCTTGTCGCCGGAAGACGTATCCGCTTTGACAACAGAGAATGCCTGCCGGCTATTTGGGTTGCCGTCCGCCTGAGAAAAACTCAAAAACCGCAGGTTGACAAGCCATGAGCAATCTATTATACTTTCTTTTGCGCTCGCAAGGTGCTGATGGTTTGGGAGCTTAGCTCAGCTGGGAGAGCATCTGCCTTACAAGCAGGAGGTCGCAGGTTCGAGCCCTGTAGTTCCCACCAGAAAATGAGGATACGGCGCAGTAGTTCAGTTGGTTAGAATGCCAGCCTGTCACGCTGGAGGTCGAGGGTTCAAGTCCCTTCTGCGTCGCCAATTTGCCCAGATAGCTCAGATGGTAGAGCAGTGGACTGAAAATCCTCGTGTGGCTGGTTCGATTCCGGCTCTGGGCACCAAAACCCGGCAGGTTTGTCTTTGCCGGGTTTTTTTGTTGACCTTTATCGGTTTTTATTAGAAAATAAAACAGAATTAAATTTTAAATATCCTTCTTGAAATAGGGTCAGATAAAGGGGAAGATGCATGGATAGCTATCGAATGACAAAGGAAGCATTGCTCAAGGAATTGGGCACCGATCCGCATGATGGACTTACCTCTGACATCGCGGCCAGGCGGTTGCAGGAATACGGCCCGAACATTCTGCAGGAAAAAAAGCAACGATCGTGGCTTGCGAAACTATTCGATCAACTCAATGATGTCATGGTTATAATTTTAATTATAGCCAGTGCTGTTTCCGCTGTTCTTAAAGAATGGATCGATGCGTTGGTGATTCTTGTCATTGTCATCATTAATGCCGTTCTTGGGTTGATCCAGGAGGGAAAAGCGGAAAAATCCATTGAAGCATTGCGAAAAATGGCGGCGCCTCATGCCCGGGTGATCCGAGAGGGCAAGCAGCAGATGATCGAAGCAGCTCAGTTGGTGCCAGGTGATTTGGTTCTGATCGAAGCGGGAGATATGGTTCCTGCCGATATCCGGCTGTTGGAAAGTTCGATGCTGAAAGTAGATGAATCTTCCCTGACGGGAGAATCTGTGCCGGTTGAAAAAGATGACAAAGCTGTCCTTGTGGATGAAGTACCGCTGGGAGACCGTCCGAATGTGCTGTATATGGGCACGTCCATAACCTATGGACGCGGTCGGGGTGTAGTTTACGCAACGGGAAGTCAGACGGAGATTGGAAAAATTGCCGATCGTCTGCAATCTATTGAGGAGGAAATGACGCCATTACAGAAAAATCTGAACCAGTTGGGCAAATGGCTTGGTCTGATTTGCCTGGTTGTTTGTGCCGTTGTTTTCATTGAAGGCCTTGCCATGGGCGGCGATTTTTTGCCGATGTTTATGACGGCTGTCAGCTTGGCTGTCGCCGCGATTCCGGAAGGCCTTCCAGCTGTCGTGACCATTGTTCTGGCGCTTGGTATGAAGCGAATGGCTGAGCGGAACGCGATTGTCAAACGATTGCTGGCTGTTGAAACACTGGGATCTGTTGATGTCATCTGTTCAGATAAGACAGGGACGCTTACACAGAATGAAATGACCGTTACACGCATCTATGTGCCGGATCGCTTGATTCATGTTGAAGGGCAGGGTTACCGGCCAACTGGCCGCTTTCTGGAAAACGGCCGGGAGCTCTCGATTGATTCCGACGCGGTTCTGACCAGGTTGCTTCTGATTGGTCTTCTATGCAACGACGCCGCTTTACAGATGAATGAGCAGGATGATCCCACAATTATCGGGGATCCAACAGAGGCCGCTTTGGTGGTGGCTGCCGTCAAGGCTGGCCTGGATCAGGATCAAATGAAAAAGCAATATCCGCGTATCATGGATTTCCCGTTTGACTCGGAGCGAAAGATGATGTCGTCTGTGCATCGTGGCTTTTCGGAAGCGGCTTATCTTAGCCTGACCAAGGGAGCGCCGGATGTGGTCGTGAATCGATGCGCCTATTATCTTTCGGAAAAAGGCGTTTGTCCACTGACAGAGGAATTAAGGAACCAGATCCTCTCAGCAAACAACCGATTGGCAGCGGACGCGTTGCGCGTTCTTGCTTTTGCTTACAGGCAGTATGATGAAACGGTCGAAGATCCCGAATACGACATGGTTTTTGTCGGATTGATGGGCATGATTGATCCCCCCAGACCGGAAGTTTATGAAGCGATAAAATTATGTGACAGCGCTGGCATACGAGCCGTTATGATAACGGGCGACTACCGTGAAACAGCCGCGGCGATTGCCAGAGATCTTCGCATTTTAAGGCAAAACGATCGCATTCTGACCGGTTCGGAAATAGATCAGTCTTCTGATGAAGAGATGGAATTATTTGTGGAGCAGACATCGGTCTATGCACGTGTTTCACCGGATCATAAGGTGCGAATTGTAACGGCGTTGAAAGCCAACGGGCACATCACCGCCATGACCGGCGATGGCGTGAATGACGCGATGGCGCTCAAAACAGCCGATATAGGCGTTGCCATGGGGATAAGCGGTACGGATGTCGCGAAAAGCTCCGCGGATATGATTTTAACAGATGACAATTTTGCGACGATTGTAGCGGCTGTTCGCGAAGGACGCATTATTTACAGCAATATCCGTAAATTCGTCTCATTTTTGTTATCCTGCAATGTAGGTGAAATCTTAGTTATTTTTATCACTACACTCATCATGGGCCCCAATTTTGTACCCTTGCTGCCGATTCAATTGCTCTGGCTGAACCTGGCTACGGACAGTTTTCCCGCTTTGGCATTGGGACAAGAGCCGGGAGAACCCGATATTATGAAGCAGAAGCCACGCAAGAAAAATGAGCCGATTCTGAATCGTTTGATGCAGATCACCATTTTAAGCCAAAGCGTTGCTATTTTCATATCGGTATTCTTTGCTTTTAAAATAGGCCTGGCCGTTTATCCGAGTGCGGACGAAGCCAGCGCAGGCGCGCGGACCTTTTCCTTTGCCACTTTAATTCTGTCGGAATTACTGCGCTCATTCAGCGCGCGTTCGGAACGGAACCCTGTTTTAAGTCTGGGTTTGTTTGGCAACAAAATTCTGAACAGAGCTGTTCTGTTATCTACGATATTGATGCTGCTTTCGATTTATGTCCCATTTTTAAATCCAATCTTCTCGACAACTTTTCTGAAGCTGACGGATTGGTTTTATATCGTGCCTTTATCACTGATTCCTTTTGCTGCGGCTGAAGCCTTAAAAGGGCTAATGCATCTTTTCGGGAGAAAAAAAGCAAATGGAGAGAAGACTGAGAAAGCAGCTTGAAAATGCACGTGTTCTATGATAAAATGCGCATGCTGCCGCGCTCAAGGAAAGATTTGGGCAGCGTTAAGGAGGCAGGCAGATGGTTCCTGTTGTACTTGCCGTGATCGATATCCTGGTTTGTATTGCGCTTGTTCTTTTGGTTATTTTCCAGGAAGGCAACGCCAAAGGACTGGGTGTCATCAGCGGAGGAGCTGAAACATTTTTTGGTAAATCAAAAGGTCGCAGCATGGATCGGCTTTTGAAGAAACTGACTACAGTGGTGGCGGTCATTTTTGCGATCCTGACTGTCCTATTGTACTTGATGACAGGCCGGGGAAGCTGAATTCTGTGAGGTCAAAGATCGGTACGCTTCAGGAATAGACAGAGGAATCCTCTGTCTATATTTTTAGGCCATTTTATTCCTGAATGATAAAGGGACGCAAACGTAAAAGAAGATCATTTAAGTCCTCGTTGTCGGGATTATGTATCTCAACATCGATTGGCTTTGACAGATCCAGGCTGAAGATGCCCATGATTGATTTGGCATCCACAATATAGCGGCCTGAAGCCAGATCAATATCATATGAGAAATCATTGACAATACGTACGAATTCCTTGACATCATTGATTGATTTCAGATGAATTTTGAATTTCATAAGGTCTCTCCTTATTTATGATTGACGG
>JAGPFK010000025.1 GCA_018056585.1 Clostridia bacterium
GCTTAACGGAGCGAAAGAAACACAAACGAAGCGGAAGCCTGCGATCAAATCCGTTTCTAAAAAGCATGCGGGCAAAGGGAAGAGGAAAGAAAAAATACCCCCTCATCAATACGTCAGTTCAGATGGTCTCGTCATCCTGGTTGGGCGGAATAATTTGCAAAATGACTGGCTTACCTTCCATGTGGCAGCCAAAGATGACCTCTGGCTCCATGTTCAGAAAATACCCGGATCCCATGTGATTATCAGGACCAATCAACGTCCTGTTCCAGACCGCACACTGGAAGAAGCAGCGTCTATTGCTGCCTATTATTCACAAGCGACACGCTCCACCCGATTTCAGAGTGATCAGGCCAGTGCTCACAAAGTAGCCGTTGATTATTGCCCGGTCTCACATGTGCGCAAGCCGCCCGGAGCCCGGCCAGGGATGGTCATTTACAACCACCATCAGACGCTGTTGGTCACGCCGGCTCTGCCGGATGAGCAAAATGATGTTTCAGATTGATGTTTTGTCCCCGGCTTCTTCAAGGGCTCTTAATTCCGATTGAATCTGACATGAAAACTTGGAATCTTCAATCGAGGGTAAACAACCGCAATAGCGCTGCCGATACAGCTTGTCTTCTCTTGCCAGCTGCTGTCCTTTTGCGTAAAAAGGCCTCAGATCACAGTAAAGGAAGCGTACATGATGCGTGAAAGCCGCTTCTGTGGCTGCTTCTATCAAGGCTTCATGATTCTGAAAAGGGCTGATCAGCAAGGTGGTTGTAAATCCGGTCAGCCCAAGCTCTGCCGTTTTGGCCGCAGCCGCGGATAGGCGGCGTCTATAGCACATGCGGCAGCGGTTTTCACGTGTTCCGGTCCAGTTCACCCACGGCTCCGGATCACAGTCTGATTCATAAAGAGCGTCGATACCCAGTTTCTTGGTAAGATCAAGAAAAGTATCCAGCCGTCGCTTCTGCTCCACGGCCGGATGAATGTTTGGGTTATAAAACCAGGGTATAAACGAACGACCTTCCAGGATCCATTGCCTTGCCGGATATTCCAGGCAAGGGCCGCAGCAGGCATGAACCAAAAACTGGCTTTCCGGAGGCACCGAAGAAAGATCATCGCAGGCCGGCTTGAATACAGACGAGTCATTCATCCAATATCAACGCTCCTTCTTTTACGTCAATTCGTCCAATGTCAGCTGGTTTGAATCTGTCTGATTGTTGCCGGTATAAAGGTGCCCCAAGCCACGCAGTTTTTGCTCGTAAGTATCGGAACAGGGTATGCCCAGATGATCCCAGCCTAAGCGTGTCAACACACGACCGCGTGGTGTCTTGGCTAAAAAACCGATTTGCATCAGATAAGGTTCATACACATCCTCGATGGTCAAAGGATCTTCACCCGTACAGGCAGCCAGGGTATCCAATCCAACGGGGCCACCGCCAAACATCTGGATCATGTTCAACATCAAGCGGCGGTCTGTTGCATCGAGGCCTCGTTCATCGATTTCAAGCGCTTTGAGCCCGTACATCGCAACCTCGCCGTCGATGACATTTTTGCCTTGGATCTGGGCAAAGTCCCGGATACGCTTGAGCAAGCGGATGGCGATGCGTGGCGTGCCACGACAGCGGCAGGAAATGATATCGAGCCCATCTCTGTCAATGCCAATATTCAAAATGGCCGCATCACGCTGCAGGATCTGGCTGATTTCTTCCGGCTGATACAATTCCAGTCTGTTGATCATACCAAATCTATCCCGGAGTGGCGCTGTCAGCAAACCAGCCCGGGTGGTCGCCCCGATCAAAGTAAAGTGCGGCAGATCCAACCGGATGGAACGAGCGCCAGGTCCCTTCCCGATGATGATATCAAGCGCAAAATCTTCCATGGCCGGGTAAAGTATTTCTTCAACACTTCGGTTCAATCGATGAATTTCATCAATAAAAAGCACATCACGTTCTGCCAGGTTGGTTAAAATAGCCGCCAGATCGCCTGGTTTTTCAATGGCTGGGCCGGTTGTCACACGCATTTGAACACCCAGCTCATTGGCAATGATGCCTGCAAGCGTTGTTTTACCCAAGCCAGGTGGTCCATAGAGCAGAACATGATCAAGCGACTCTGATCGCTGTCTGGCTGCCTCAATAAAGACTTTCAGGTTTTCCTTGACACGGGCTTGCCCATAGTACTCATCCCAGTGCAACGGCCTCAAAGTGGCCTCATCCCGGTCTTCAGGGCGTCTTTCGCGTCCGATTAGCCGTTCTTCATCAGAGTCGGAGCCGGATGGTTCATGAAAGGCTTTGTCGTTCATCACTTAATGAATGCCTCCATTCGTGTTTCCCTTTTATCTTACCGCATCAGCTGCCTAAGTGCCAATCGGATCATATCCTCAAGCCCCAAAGCCTCATCCGCAACGTCTGAAACAGCCTTTGCGGCCTCGGTGCTGGTGTAACCGAGTACAATCAGGGCACTGGTTGCTTCCGATTGCATGGATTGGCCACCCGCGGAAACGGCATGAGCGGCCTCGGGAACCTCCGGCAAACCGGCGTTTTTCACTTTATCCTTTAACTCCAGGATCAAACGTTCGGCACTTTTTCGCCCGATACCCCGCACACGCATCAATGTCTTGACATCTCCCTGAAGGACAGCCATTGCAAACTGTCCTGGTGTTAAAACGCCGACGATGGTGCTGGCCACTTTGGGACCAATGCCACTGACAGTCAACAGCAATTCAAAAAGCCGTAAATCCTCTACAGTCGGAAAACCATAGAGAGCCATCATGTCTTCACGCAAATACAGGTAAGTATGAATCAGGGCTGTTTCCCCACACGCTGGAAAGCGACCAAGCAACTCAGGCGCCGCATAAATACGATAACCAATCCCCTGATTTTCAATGATCAGACTGTCCGGCTGACGCGAAACAATGGTTCCGCGAACAAAAGCATACATTATGGGTATCCTCCTTTTGCCAGCGCGCTTTCTTTATTGCCTGAATGAGCATGACAAATAGCAATGGCCAGTGCATCGGCGGCATCGTCCGGTCGGGGTAAGGTTTGTAGATTCAGGAGAATGCGGACCATTTGCTGAACTTGCTGTTTGTCCGCACCGCCATAGCCGGTTACCGCCAATTTCACCTGTTTGGGCGTATATTCAAAGACCGGCAAACCGGCACGCGCACCGCTGACTACAGCAACGCCGCGCGCCTGCGCTGTCCCAATGCCTGTTTTTGTATTTCGTGAAAAAAACAATTCTTCCACGGCAACAACATCCGGTTTAAAGGTCGCGATCAATTCATCGAGCCGATTACTGATTTTCAAAAGCCGATCTGAGAAGTAATCGCTGGATTGTGTCCGAATCACACCACTGACCAGGTAATGCAAGGCGCGGTTGCTATACGTGATGATCCCATAGCCGGTGATCGCGTAGCCCGGATCAATGCCAAGGACGGTTTGTTTTTTATCATTCACAAGGCTCCTTCTCCTTTATCAAACAATCGTTCTCATCGTAACACATATGATCGCATCGAACAATCGGTTGCTTCATGGATCCATTACATTGTTTTCCTAAATCACAACAGATTTGTTATACTGTTCATGATGCAAAAAAATGTAGATGGAGTGATTGTCTTCATGCCTTTGTTTCTGAATCCGCTTTCTATTGAATTATCTCCCCGCCATTTTATAACGGCGGTCATTGTTTTATTGATCTTATGGCTATTATGGCGAATCGGTCGTTTGTTTCGCCAGTACACCCGTCATCAGCTGATCTGGTCTTCCGGATTTGAACGTCAAGTCAGCGATCTGAATGAGCAAGAAGCGCGGCAGCATATGCGCCAGATTGCGCAGCAGCACAAACATGCGCGTCGGGCTAAAAGCGGTGTCATCCGGTCTGTGCATCAATCTGTCTATTTCAGATTGAAACTTTTACGTTATCAACTGCGGAAAACACCGGTTGAAATTATTGCAATCATGCCGGCGTCTTTATGGGTTTTTGAAAATTACCACTTACTTTATCGTGAGTTAAAGAACTTTCAGGCCGTTGGCGGCTCCCGTCGCTTCAGCCGACTGCCACGTTTGAATGATGGCCCCGCTAAAGGCTATCCAAGGGTGTATGCGTTAGCCAAAGAGATCATCGCCATCAGCTACCACCTGGACGCGCCCCTTTTGCGCGATCTGTTGATGGCATATCAGGAAGAGCAGGAGCTTTCCATCTCAGAACTTTGGGCTTTCCAGAACATTCTCAGTCTTTGCCTGCTGGAAGAAATCATTCGCGAAACGCAGAAGATCCTTCAGACCATTAAAATAAAAACAAAGGCTGAATCTGACCTCGCAAAAATCATGCCACTCGTTTTAAAGCGTGAACAAGATCTGACATCTATCCTGAGTGGGCATCTGTCAGATGATCTGATCCGTAATCCCCTATATTGTGTCCATCTTATCCACCGACTCAAAACTCTCTCCGTGGATGACGCAGAACTGCTATCCTGGCTGAATCACCAGCTGGGAGCAGATCAATGCCCCGGGAATGATTGGATTTCTTACTTGGTGAGTCAAGAAAGCCGTTTTGAGGCCAATTCCGAAGCCTTGATCAGCGCCTTGATGACCAGTCTCAAAACGGTCAGTGATCTCAATTGGGAAAGCCTGTTTTCCAAAGTTTGTAAAGTTGACGCTACGTTGTCTTCGGACCCGGTTTATGAAAAGATGACCAGTGAATCAAAAAGTCAATATCGAGCGGTGATCGAAAAGCTATCCAGACAAAGTCAGATACCTGAAAGTCAAATTGCTCAGGAAGTCGTCCATCTGGCCGCTGAATCATCCGGTGATGCAAAAAAAGGACACGTCGGCTACTATCTTTTCCCGCCTGGCTATTACCTTTTGCTCGATCGTTTATTCGGGACAGGTCAGCGTCGCCGGATTTTAGATAAACTCAACTGGTTTGTCACACGATCAGCCTATTTTTTGTTTATCGTCGCCGCTCTTACGGTCATTCTTTTTCTGTCTGATCACTTTCTGATCAGGCCCTTCGGTGCCGGCAGGACAGCCGAGGTCGTTCTGCTTATCTTTCTTTTCCTTCCAGCCTGTGACCTTGGCATTTTCCTCGCTAATTTCATATTTACCCGTCTCGTCAAACCCAAACCCCTTCCGGCCCTTGATTTTACGTCTTATATTCCGGAAGAATGCCGAACTTTTGTTGTCATGCCGGTTATTATCAACAAGCCGGAACAAGTTTTAACTTATGCCCGCAAGCTGGAGATCTATTATTTGGCTAACCGGCACAAGAACTTACATTTCGCACTTTTGGTTGACTATCCCGATGCAGAAAAGGAGATCATGCCGGAGGATGAAGTCATCCTGAAACTGAGCATTGAAGCCATCTCGGAACTCAATAGCCGCTACATCGATAAACCCAGTCGCTTTTATCTTTTTACAAGACCCCGAAAATGGAATCCCTCACAAAACTGCTGGATGGGTTGGGAAAGGAAACGGGGTAAGCTGGAAGCGTTCAACGCCTTCCTCTGTGGTGAGGCAAATCCTGGCATTGATTTAATCATTGGGGATGAGGAAATCATAAAGAAGGTCCGTTATATTATTACACTGGACGCGGACACCGAGTTGCTCCGTGACGGAGCCGCTCAACTCATTGGAATCATGGCCCATCCCCTAAACAAGCCCTGCATTGATCCGGTGAAGAACAGGATCACAGAAGGCTACGCCATCGTACAGTCGGAAATCAGAACGCGTATTTCTTCTCAATCAGCAAGTTTGTTCGCGAAGTTTTTTTCAGGCCAGGCCGGAATCGATCCATACGCTTCTGTTGTTTCGGATCTGTACCAGGATTTGTTTTCCGAGGGGATCTATACGGGGAAAGGCATCTATGATCTTCTTGTTTTTCATCGACTGCTCGGCGGGGTTATTCCTGAAAACAGCGTATTGAGCCACGATCTTCTCGAAGGCAGCCTGGCTCGCTGCGCTTTTGCCAGTAAAGTTAAACTTTTAGACAGCTGCCCGGCCAGCGTAATCTCCTATGCTCAAAGAGAGCATCGATGGATTCGGGGGGATTGGCAGCTTTTACCCTGGATCTTTTCCAAATCCGCGATTAATGGTTTATCTCGCTGGAAAATGATAGACAATTTACGCCGCAGCCTGAAATGGCCGGCATTGTTATCGTTGCTTTTCGTCAATATCCTGCTTTTACCTGATCAATTCTGGCTCAGCTTGATCTTTTGTTTTGCTGAACCCATCCTCTTAATTGCTCAATATCTGATCCGGCTTATATGGCGAAGGATTTTAAATCCAACCGCACGATTTGCCAGGCGTGTCATTTATGAGCAGCTCAGTACGCTGGTTGTTCAGCCCCTTTTAAATTTCATCCTTCTTCCGTACCGGGCCTATCTGGCTCTTGATGCCATCATTCGCACGATTTATCGTCTTTTGATCAGCAAACGAAATTTATTGGAATGGCAGACAGCTGAAGCAATTGAAATGAATTTGCAGAACAGATTATCCGACGACTATAAAAGAATGGCTTTTTCACCAATGGCCGGGCTCGTCCTTTTAGTCCTTTCCTGGATTCAAGTCAGACCGCCTGTTCTGATTTTTTGGCTGGCTGTCTCTTTTTCTTTTGTTTTATCACCGCTTTTTTCGTGGCTCATCAGCCGACAAAAACGACATGCGGCGAAATTTATCTCAGCCGCCCAATTATCTGAGCTGCGATTGACAGCCAGACGAATCTGGCGCTTTTTTGAAGAACAGATGAAAAATGAAAATCATTGGTTGTGTCCGGATTGTTTTCAGGAATACCCTGGCCCAAAGATTGCCGACAAGACATCACCAACCAATATCGGATTACAGTTACTGGCCTTGCTTTCAGCCCGTGATCTGGGCTATGTGAGTCTGCTTCGCATGCTCGAACTCTGTGATCGGATTGTTTTAACCATTGAATCGTTACCAAAATGGAACGGACATTTATTCAATTGGTATAACATCAAAACACTTCAGGTCCTGAATCCTCGCTACGTCTCAACGGTAGATAGCGGTAATTTTGCGGCTCATTTTCTGACATTAAAGCAAGGGCTGATCAGCGAAAAAACAGCTCCCATCTTTAAATCCTCCGACTTGCTGGGGCTCAATGATACCTGTCTTTTGGCCGGGTGGTCCAAGGAAGATCTGAAAGATGAGATCCATTCCGAGAAGGATTTTGAGGCTTATCTTACTTTTATTCTCGAGCAAACACCGACGCCCTGCGATCCGGCTTTTCTTGCTCTTGCAAGGAACCTTTGCAGAGAATTTCTGGAAGAACAGCAAAGATTTAAAGGGAGCGGCTACCCCGGGAATCATGTTTCCTTACAGCAACTGGCCAAAGACGGGAACGAAGCGGCAGAAAAGTATATCCGACTGATTCATTCGCTGGTCAACAGCATCGACCGGATCGTCCAGGACATCAACTTTAAGATTTTATACGATCCGGATGTTCACCTTTTTCATATCGGCTATAACGTTGCAACTCAAACAGCCGACGCCAGTCATTATGATTTGTTGGCCTCTGAAGCCAGAACAGCCAGTTTGTTTGCGATTGCAAAGGGAGATGTGCCACAAAAGCATTGGTTTCGGCTCGGCCGTCCTTTGACGATGGTCCGCGGCATTCCGACCAGTGTTTCCTGGAGTGGATCGATGTTTGAGTATCTGATGCCAAATCTGATCATGAAATCCCCGCTTGGCAGTTTTATGCAGCAAAGCTGCCGGGCCGCTGTTTTGTGCCAGATCCGATATGGTAAAAAAATGAAAATGCCCTGGGGTGTTTCTGAATCGCAATATTATCGATTTGATACCAATTCCAATTATCAATACGGCCCATTTGGAATCCCGAAGCTCCGTCTTCAGGCCACATTGCGTCCGGCGAGGGTTATAGCACCCTATGCGACCATGCTTGCTCTTTATACGCTACCCAGAAAAGCGCTGCAGAACATTTCTGTTCTTAGAAAATGCAAGGCTGAAAAAGATTACGGTTTTTATGAAGCATTGGATTTCAACCATCCGGACCCTGAACGTCTTCAACCCTTCTCACTGGTCCGCTCGTTCATGGCTCACCATCAGGGAATGAGCCTCGTGTCCATCAACAATCTGCTGAATCAGAATATCATGCCTAAACGTTTTCACGAAGAGCCGCTGATTCAATCGGCAGAATTCTTGTTAGAAGAGAAACAGTCCGAGCCTATCGTAGCTTTGGCAAGGCGTGGTTATACCATCAGCGCTGATCTGGAGGAATTTTCCGAAAAGAGCATTGAAAGCCGAATTATAAGTAAATACAATCTGATTCAGCCGATTTGCCATGTCCTTTCTAACAACCATTACGTACTGATGCAAACCTCCGATGGAGCCGGATATTCCCGATGCGATCGCTGGATGGTCACACGCTGGAATCCGGATTTTATCAGATATTCTGCCGGCACATTTATTTACGTCAAGAATCAGACAACACAACAAGTGTGGAGTACCTCCTACCTGCCGACACGCGTTGAGCCAGAAGAGTATCAGGCTATTTTTCATCATGATCACATTGAATACAATCGGCTGGATGGGGCTATTCAAACGACGACACGCATCACCATCTCGCCTCATGAGCATTTTGAAATCCGGCGGGTCACTTTAACCAACCACGGAATACAGCCGGTAGAAATTGAATTAACCAGTTATCTTGAAGCGGTGGCCGACGAGATGATGGCCGACTTTATGCATCCGGCTTTCAGCAAACTTTTTTTGCAGACCGAATACGTGGCGGATCAGAACCTCCTGATTGCAGAACGAAGAAAACGCAGTGCGCAAGATCCATCGCGCTATGTCTATCATCTGTTGATTCCTGAAGGCAGACTGACTCGTCCTGTCCAATTTACAACCGATAGAAAAAGCTTTATCGGTCGCGGCGGTTCGCTTGCCAAACCGATCACGATCAGCAATGAAATCCCTTTGAATGGCCAGGTTGGGTTTTCCAGAGACACAATCTTCAGTTTGCGCGCAATTATGCGGCTGCCAGCCCGTGGGAAGATGAGTGTGAGCTTTGTCACAGGCTTTTGCAGCAATCGGAATGATATTCAGAACATCAGCCGTGATCTGCACAGGCCCTTTCAGATTATGGATTTATTCAAACGCGCCTTGACCAGCAGTGAACTTGAGCTCAAATATTTGAATATCAGTTCACATCAATTAAATGCTGCGCAAAATTTGATCAGCTACCTGTATTTCCCAGAAGCCATCCATCCGGAACAACAATCAGCGCTGAAACAGCTCAAACTCAGTCAAAGCGGCTTATGGCGCTTTGGTATTTCAGGTGACTACCCGCTCATTCTTTTAAAAGTTCAAAGCGTCAGTGAACTGCCGATCATTCGTGATGTTTTATTAGCCTATGAATACCTGAAGCTCAATCAAGTCGATACGGACCTTGTGATCATTAATGAAGAACCAGCCAGTTATGCTCAAGAGCTGGAACATCGCCTCCGTGAACTAACGGCCAACTTAAAAATTTACAGCCGGGGTGAAAACAAACCGAGCCTTTTTATATTGCCACGCCATTTTATATCAGACGAGGAATACCATTTGTTGCTTTCTGTCTCCAGAGTTATCCTGGATGGGAAGAGCGGTCTTTATGCTCATACGATCAGTCCAAGAGTCCAGGACAAGAGAAACCCCAAAGTCGGTGATCAATCCGTCATTCCTCTTCTGCCCGGTCCACCCCTGCCAATCGGAGGTAAAATCCAAAAACCTTTGCTAGAGGATCATCTCGAGTATTTCAACGGTTTTGGCGGATTTGCCAATCTTGGACAGGAATATGAAATCCTGCCTTCCGCTGAACGGATCACGCCCATGCCATGGATAAATGTGATCGCAAACGAAAATTTCGGATTTTTGATCTCTGAGATTGGCGCCGGATATACATGGGCTGACAACAGCCGGGAAAACAAACTCTCAGGCTGGTCGAATGATCCCATCCTCGATCCGGCTTCAGAA
>JAGPFK010000026.1 GCA_018056585.1 Clostridia bacterium
ATCCGAGGGGAGAAGAAAATGACCCTTTGCTGCGGCCTGAGCTTGATCACAATGTTGGCGATGGCTCTTGGCCGTGCCAGACAGAATCAGGAACATCTCATACGAAGTCTTGTGCGAAGCAGCTAAACCCAAGAAATCGCAAATCTAACAAATAGACCAGCCACCTATCATGATGGCTTATTTGCTGACCCCAAACTGTTGTTTTTGTCAACTTTCGGTTTCTTCTATGGAGTAACGTCTCTGTTTTCAGGCTGATTTTTGACATTTTTGTGTCATTGACCAGCCTCTATTGCCATGCTTTCTTTATCTCGATACAGAAAAAACGATACAGCGCAATTAGCTCCTTTTTGCTCTTGCTTGCCAAACGGCTAGGCGAGTGTTAAGATAGGCATGCAGTTTTAAAAAGCTGCAAACTGAATATAAAATCATCTTATCAAGAGTGGTGGAGGGACTGGCCCGATGAAGCCCGGCAACCGCGGCAAGCGGCGGTGCCAATTCCAGCAGGTGGCAGCCTGGCAGATGAGGTTCGATATGTCGGTTTGGCCTCTTCTCAGGAAGGGGTTTTTTATTGGCTTATTATTTTTGATTATAGGAGGAAATAACGTGGACATGAATGATCGTTGGCTTATGACTTCTGAATCCGTCACGGAGGGTCACCCTGACAAATTGTGCGACCAGATTTCCGATGCCATCCTGGATGCCATTCTGGGTCTTGATGAAAAGGCCCGTGTTGCCTGTGAGGCCATTGCGACGACAGGTATGGTTTTGGTGATGGGCGAGATATCAACTTCTGCTTATGTGGATATCCCCAAGATTGTACGAAACACCATTCGGGAAATTGGTTATACAGAGCAGGGCACTGGTTTTGATGCGGATGCCTGTGCTGTTCTGACGTCGATTGATGAGCAATCACCCGATATCGCGCAAGGTGTCGATCGCTCCATCGAAAACCGCTCCGGCATGGATCCGGACGAGCTGGCGACAGGGGCCGGAGATCAGGGGATGATGTATGGATTTGCCAATACAGACACACCGGAATTGATGCCTTTGCCGATTTCATTATCACACGTGCTGGCACGGCGCCTGGCTGAAGTCAGAAAAAAGAAGATTCTCCCTTTCCTCATGCCGGATGGTAAAACACAGGTGACCGTCGCCTATCAGAATGGGAAACCGGTCTATATCGATACCGTTGTTGTTTCAACACAGCATAAAGCCGATGTGGATTGGGAAACCCTTCAGAAAGGCGTCATTGAGTCCGTTATCCAGCCTTCTCTGACACCTGAACTGTTTGATGAGAAAACACGTATCCTGGTGAATCCAACCGGCCGTTTTGTTGTTGGCGGCCCGCAAGGTGATTCTGGCCTGACTGGTCGAAAAATCATCGTGGACACTTATGGTGGTTTTGCGCATCATGGCGGCGGGTCTTTCTCCGGGAAAGATCCAACCAAGGTTGATCGTTCCGCTACTTATGCCGCGCGTTATGTTGCAAAGAACATCGTGGCTGCCGGATTGGCATTCAGCTGTGAAGTCCAGCTGGCCTATGCGATCGGAGTGGCACGTCCTGTTTCCATCGCTGTCGACACCTTTGGAACAGGGAAAATACCGGATGCTCAGATTCGCACCCTGGTGGAGCGTCATTTTGATCTGAGGCCGGCGGCCATCATCCGTGATTTAAATCTTAGACGCCCGATTTACAAACAAGTGGCAGCTTATGGGCATTTTGGACGGCCCGATCTGGATCTTCCATGGGAAAAAACCGATAAGGCTGCTATTTTGAGATCTGATGCCGGGTTGTGCTGACAACTCATTTGCCCATGCGGCTCCGGAACAGGCAGTCCTGGAGGGTGTCGTTTTTGAGATTATTTTTCGTAATGATCTGAATGGATACACGGTCCTTTTGCTGGACCATGATGATGGCCCAACTGTTGTTGGCACGCTTCCCTACCTAACGCCGGGTGAACGGGTCCGCTTTTACGGACATTTTACTGAACACCCGGATTATGGCCGCCAGTTCTCGGCTGATCATTATGAGCTGATGGCACCCCGGACCGTCGAGGCGATTGAACAATATCTTTCCGGAGGCCTGATCAAAGGTGTTGGCAAGATTTTAGCCCATCGCCTGGTTTCGGAATTTGGCCCGGACACATTGGATGTTTTGCAAAATCAACCTGATCGGGCAGCCTGTGTAAAGGGCATCAGTCTGAACAAAGCACTGGATATTTCAAGGCAGCTGAATGAAAAGAAAGATTTTCAAGACCTCCTTTTATTTCTCGCTCCGTTGGGAATTGGTTCCGGTAAAGCACTTCGCATTTTTAAGCGTTACGGGAAGGATTCAATCCGAATGATTTCTGAAAACCCCTATCGCTTGGCCGATGAGGTGTTTGGTATCGGATTTCTGACTGCCGACCGCCTGGCTATCAAGCTGGGACTCGACCCTGAATCTCCCGCCCGACTATCGAGTGCTGTCCGCTATGTTCTGACGCAGGCCGCTTTGGCTGGTCACACTTATCTGCCGGCTCCCATTTTATTCAGACTGACGGAAGAACTGATAAAGATTCCCATTTCGGATCCCGATGCCTTGTTGAATGTCTGTCTCATGCAAAAACAGGTGATTTTGGTTGGGGGGGAATCCAAAAAGGAAACCGGTCAGCGGGTCGCCTTGCCATCCCTCTATGAAACAGAGCTTATTGCTGCCCGGCGTTTGCAGCTCTTGCTTGAGAGCAAAAATCAGAACAATGTGCTTTTTCCGAACTCAAATGAAGCAGAACGGGCTGTGACAGAAGCCTGTCAACATCTAGCCTTGACGTTGGCTGATGAACAAAAAAAGGCGCTGCTTTTGGCTCTGACGGAACCGGTCGCCATTCTCACGGGTGGTCCGGGTACAGGTAAAACAACGATTCTTCGCCTTTTGTGTGATTGTCTGGAAGCAAAAAAGAAGCAGGTTTTGCTGGCTGCGCCGACAGGCCGTGCAGCCAAACGTCTGAGCGAAGCGACGGGGCGGCAAGCAAAAACCTTGCACCGACTGCTTAATTTACAGTTTATCCGTGAAGAGGGGGAACAAGCGCTATCCTATCAAGCAATCCCGGATAAAACATTGGAAGCGGATCTGGTGATTGTTGATGAAGCATCCATGATTGATGTTTTTCTACTGCGAAGCCTGCTGGAGGCGATCAATCCGGGTACAAGCCTTTTGTTTGTTGGCGATGCGGATCAGCTCCCATCAGTTGGACCGGGTTATGTGTTGCGTGATCTGATCAAAAGCGAAATGATCCCAACAGCACGTTTAACGAAGGTCTTCAGGCAGTCAGCGGAAAGCCTGATCATCCGGAACGCGCATCGGATTCATGCCGGCAGATGGCCTGTTTTGGATCAATCACATGACAGTCAGTTTCTTTTTATTCCGAGGGAAGACAGCGAGGGGATTGCAAAAGCCGTGATTCGCCTGGTCCAGGATATTTTGCCCACCGAATATCGGCTTGATCCCCTCCGAGATGTTTTTGTTTTGACACCGACACACAAAGGGCCAGCCGGAACGCAGGCACTCAACCAAGTGTTGCAGCAGGTGCTGCTTCCACCTCCCGGGAAGCGCAGCTATCTTCGTTCACATGGACGGATCTTCGGTGTTGGAGATAAAGTCATGCAGATGCGAAATAACTATGAGTTAGCCTGGTATTTAATCGATGATCCTAAACAAAAAGGAATGGGCGTTTTTAACGGCGAAACAGGCACCATTCTTGCCGTTGATGATTTGGATCGTGTTCAGGTTCTTTTTGATGATGATCGTGTTGTTTTTTATGATCAGGCTGGCCTTCTGGATCTTGAGCTTGCCTACGCCATAACAATCCACAAAA
Organism: Clostridia bacterium; assembly: GCA_018056585.1. GTDB lineage: Bacteria > Bacillota > Clostridia > Saccharofermentanales > UBA5734 > JAAYBY01. The sequence goes on from JAGPFK010000026.1 coordinate 3,852, forward strand.
GCCAGGGCAGCGAGTATCCGGTGGTGGTCCTGGCGATCGCGCCTGGCGCGCCTCAGCTGCTCAGCCGAAATCTTCTGTATACGGCCGTCACCCGGGCCAGACAAAAACTCCTGCTTGTCTCATCGCGGAAAGTCATTGGCCAGATGCTGGCAAATGATCGGGCACAAAACCGTTATACATTTTTAAAGGACTTGTTGGTATGCAAAAAATAAGAGAAGGGGATCAAACGGAAAGAAAACATACCTGCCCCGATTGGTTCTGTTTTGGGCTTGATCTGATTTTTCCGCCCGTCTGCTGCTTCTGCCAAAAAGTCTGTCGCCCTGTTCGGCCGTATCCCGGCATTTGCCGCAATTGTCTTTCAAAGTTGCCTTTGCGCTTCGGAACGGAGAGACAATTGGACCGTCTCCCTCTCCAGACAGGTCAAAAATTGTATTTATCTGCTGTCTTATGCGCAGCCTATTATCAGAGTCCAATCCGTGAAGCCCTGCTTCGGCAAAAATTTGCCGATTCTCCTGAAATGTCTGTAGCTTTAGGCAGTCTTCTGGTACCTCTGATCAAACATTTGAGTCCACGCCCATCGGCCGTTGCAGCCGTACCTCTCCATGAAGAACGGCTCAGGGAGCGAGGTTATAATCAGGCCGGCTTATTGGCTGAGCAGGTCAGTCAGCGGACGGGTCTTGCAAATTTATCGCCAGGCCTTATTCGAACCCGAAAGACACTCCGGCAAAGTGAGGTGCCTGACCGACAGGCCAGGCAAGCCAATGTGGATGGGGCTTTTTCTCTTGATACCCAATATACAGAGGACTGGCTGATTCAAAACCCAATGGAAAATCGACACATTGTTCTGATCGATGATGTCTTGACAACAGGCGCCACCATTGAGGCAGCCGCCCAGCCGCTGGCGCAGGCAGGTTTTAGGGTCACCGGGCTGGTTGTGGCTTCTGACCAGGGATTCCTTATAGGTAAAAAAAAGACAAATTGAGCGGGTCTGTCTGATTCCTTTTTTTTGATTGAACAACTTGAGAAAACAAAATGAAAACGGTATACTAAAGGTGCCTGGAGTGTTCGTCACCCCCGTTTTTGAACCTTCATGACATAAACGGGAGCTCGGGTCAAGTGGAATACGGCCAAAACCCATCGTGGACTTTTGTCCAGCAGGGGAAGGCCTAAGACCACTGCAGGGCACCCACCTGGTAGCAATGCTGGGTGTCAAAAGGGGGTGCGACATCCCGGGCATTCTGTTGTGAATCTTCATGAGAGATGAGCCGCCGTTTTTTCCAACTGATAAGCGGGTTTTTGCTGATGAGAATGAAACTCAGGAGGAGCGCATATTGCTGAAATTATATAATACATTGAGCCGGACAAAAGAAGTCTTTGTTCCATTGGAAAAAGATCATGTCAAAATGTATGTGTGTGGACCGACGGTCTATAACTATATTCATTTAGGAAACGCAAGACCGTTCATTCTCTTCGACACGTTGCGCCGCTATCTGGAATATGGCGGTTATACCGTCACTTATGTACAGAATTTTACAGATATTGACGATAAAATGATCAATAAAGCCAAGGCTGAAGGCATCACCGTTTCGGAGCTTGCCGAACGTTTTATCGAAGAATATTTTTACGATGCCGACCGGTTGAATATCCGGCGGGCTACGATACACCCAAAAGCGACTGAGTCGATTCCTGCGATGATTTCGATGATCCAGACGCTCTTTGAAAAAGGTTATGCTTATGACACGCCGGATGGTGTGTATTTTGACGTTTCCCGTATGCCGGATTATGGAAAGCTATCCCGATACAACCTGGAGGAGCTTGAAAGTGGGGGAAGAGAGCTGGCCAGCGACGAAAGCGGCAAACGAAACCCATTGGATTTTGTGCTCTGGAAAAAGAAGAAGCCAGGGGAACCTTCATGGCCAAGCCCCTGGGGTGAAGGTCGTCCAGGCTGGCATATTGAATGCTCGGCCATGGCGAAACAATACCTTGGAGAAACCATTGATATCCATGGCGGCGGACAAGATCTGATTTTCCCGCACCATGAAAATGAAATAGCGCAGAGTGAAGCGGCCAATGGCAAGCCTTTTGTTCGTTATTGGCTGCATAATGGTTTCGTAAATATTGACCAGGAAAAAATGTCAAAATCCACGGGTCATTTCTTTACGGTACGTGATCTGACTCAATTCTATGATTACAGGGTCATTCGGTTCTTTATGCTGGGCGGCCATTATCGTATGCCAATTAATTTTTCACAAGACTTACTGCAAGCAGCGGAAAATGGCTGGCAGCGGATTCGAATCTGCATGGAGCATCTTCAATTTGTAAAAGATCACGCGCAAAATGAGCCATCAGGTGAAGGGAGAAAGGCATCCGCGGAACTGGATGAGGCCATTGAAAAAGGCAGAGCTGATTTCATTTCCGCTATGGATGATGACATCAATACGGCGGATGCGCTATCTGTTGTTTTTGAACTGGTCCGGGCTGCCAACACAGCAACATCTATTCCGGGCATGGATGCGCCGGTCCTGGATCGTACCATTTCGCAGCTGAAAACATGGCTGGATGTGCTGGGACTCGATGTCTCATCCGATTTGCAACCAGCGATCCCTTCTGATGTTCTGGCGTTGGTCAGAGCACGTGACCAAGCGAGAAAAGAGAAGGATTATGCTCGCGCCGATGCGATTCGTGAAGAGATCCAGCAGAAAGGGTATGTGGTGGAGGATACGCCGCATGGCTCAAAGGTGCGTGCCCTGTGAAATTTCTGGAAAACAGCCGTGACCTGCGCGAAATACCCATTTCTACCCTGGCTTATATAGGCGATGCGGTTTACGAAGTTTATGTTAGGATGTACCAATGTCATGTGTGCCAGGGTAAATCAGGCCAGTTGCATAAGAGATCTGTCAATATTGTTAAAGCGAAGGCCCAGGCGGAAGCAGTCCGAAAGCTCCTGCCCTTTTTCAACGAAGAAGAGCTTGCTGTTTACCGACGCGGCCGAAACAGTCATCCAGCCGCGCGCTCCAGACACGCTGATCCCATCGAGTACAGGATGGCCACAGGATTGGAAGCGGTTATCGGATACCTGAGCCTGAAGAAAGACGACATGCGCCTGGATGAGTTGATGGAACGGATTCTTGAGGAGATCCATGAAGAAAGAAATAAAACGAACAAACGAGAAAAAATCTGAGGCGTCAGATCAAAAAACAAAGGCTTCACCGGATCGTTTAGAAGGGAAAAATGCAATCATGGAAGCCATCCGGGCAGGCCGTCCCATCCATAAACTATGGGTTGCCAAACGGGATGGGAAAATTGATCCGGGCCTTCAGCAGCTGGTAGCAGCCGCTCGCCAAAGTGGTGCCACCATTCTTCCGGTTGATCGTCAGGTGCTTGACCGCATATCGGAAACGCGTGCGCATCAGGGCGTCATCGCGCAGGTTGCGGCTCATGCTTACGCCGACCTCGATACGCTGGTTCAATCTGTAAAGGCCGGCGGTCAGAATCTGTTTCTCTTCGTTTTGGATGAAATACAGGACAGTTATAATCTGGGCTCCATTTTACGTGTTGCTGACGCCGCCGGTGTCCAGGGGGTTGTCATTTCCAAACGTCGATCGGTGGGCCTCGATGCCGCTGTAGCCAAAGCCTCAACGGGTGCCATTGAATATGTGCCGGTTTGCCGCGTTTCCAACATCAGCCAGGCGATTGACCAGCTCAAAAAAGAAGGGGCCTGGATTGTTGGGACGGACGCGGAAGCATGCCTTCCCTACGATCAAGCGGATTTGACCGGTGATTTGGTGATTCTGATTGGTGGTGAAGACAAAGGTCTCAGTCCTCATTTGTTGAAACAATGCGATTTTCTTGTTAAGATTCCGATGCGGGGTCATGTTCCTTCGCTGAATGCGGCTGTTGCTGCCGGCGTGATCGCCTTTGAGGCTGCAAGGCAGCGTCAGGCACAGGCTGTGAACAAGGAGGTGCGTGCATTTGAGCGAGACCAGACCGAGTGATGAAGCTCTGCTTGAGCGAGCCGCGAAAGGCGACAGTCAGGCCGTCGACTGCCTTTTATCACGGTATAAAAATCTGGTGCGTAAAAAAGCATCCCTGATGTTTATCGCCGGTGCCGATCGGGATGATGTTATCCAGGAGGGTATGATCGGTCTTTATAAAGCGATCTGTGCCTACAAGCCTGAGAAGAATGTCCCGTTTCCTGCTTTTGCCTCTTATTGCATTATGTCCCAAATCACAGACGCAGTGCGGCAGGCCGGACGCATGAAACATCAGCCGCTCAGTCAATCTATTTCCCTTCAGAGTCTGGCTCAGGAAACGGATGGAAACATCGATCCGGCTTCCCTTACTTTTATTCCCGGCAGGCTTGAAACCGATCCGGAACAAGCCTTGCTTGATCAGGAAAACCTTGCTGAATTAATGCGATTTATAGAGGAAGAACTCAGTCCTTTGGAAAGACAAGTCGTATTGCTATATAGTCAGAATTTAAGCTACCAACAAATTGCAGCCTGCCTCGACAGATCGATCAAATCGGTCGATAATGCATTGGGACGTGCGCGCCGAAAATTTATGGACTATCGGAATCAAAAAGGTTTTCTGCCTGAAAGAGCAGAAAATAAAGGAGACGCAGGCTTATGAAGAAAATACGAACCCTGGCGTTGTGCCTGTGCTTATGCCTGTCCTTTATGCCGGTTGGCTGTGTCACTCAAGATAGTTCCTGGGCGGATAATTTGTCGGAACAGCTGCGCCTCTTAAGTCAAAAGCAGCCCAATATCAGTTATTTATCGATGCATGAGCTGATCCAAAAAATAGCTTCGGCCATGAGTCATGACAGCAGCCTTCAGACCGCTTATGACAGTATTCCGGACCGCCAGAAAGACGGGGTGACCCGGGATCAGTTTCAGCAATATATTCTTTTTTTGAGACGGGGCATTGCGGGCACAATCAATTCTTTTTCGGAAATGGCTGACGCCGAAATTGACTTAATCCGAACGCAAATTGCAAGCGCCTTGCCGGATCAGGCAGAGCAGATGCCCTTTTTATACGGCTTTTGGATTCACTATCAGGAAATAGGTCGTCCAGAGAAGAAATTTGCTGTGTTTATTCGGCAAAGGGAAGATCAACATCCGGATTTGTACGGTGAATGGGTGTCGCAGATCCTGAATCTGCACGATCTGTCCGTTTTGTATTTTGATGCTATTGACCGCTATGATCAGGAAGCACTGACTGTTTTGCTCCAACCGAGGGATTTCCCGGAAGAAATCATCGAAATGAGAGCAGAACGTCTGATTCGTTTTTACCACGAAAATGTGACCGCTCGCTCTTCGGAATTTCTGGTGACCTGTGCCCGGATGGACAGAATTGGATTTGAAGAATTTGGCATTATTAACCCGGATCAAAGCCAGGCTGTCAGCCGAAATATTGAAATGATCAATAAGCCAGATGGCGAATATGCGATTCATGACATTGTTCCCGAGGTCATCCATGAAGAAGACCTGAACATCTATTTTGAGGATAAGCAGGTGCTGCTGTTTGCTCAGGCCGATCAGGATGAGCCGGTTCAGGTTCGATCGGGTGACCTTGAAAGCATCATTGGCCCGCCAGAATATCATGACGATACGGTTTGTACCACAACAGCCAGCGGTAGCCAGAAAATGGGACTGACCTATTCTTCTTTATACCTTGAAGCCGAAGGAACCTGTTTCCGCCACAGCCGGTGGACAGGCGTGGTCAAAAAAATCATTCTGACTTCTCCGGAATGCAGTTTAGGCTCCGGACTCAAGCCAGGTGATTCAGAGACAGATCTTTTGCTGCGTTATCCGTTTGCACGGGAAGTCGGCTATATCATCTATGGGCAAACAGAAACTGGCCGGGTGACACTTCGCTTTCATTTAGAAAACGATCGCATTCAATCGATCGAATTAAAGCTGGATTAGATGTCCTGACGCGTCAGGAATCCAGAAGCCGTTTTTTCAAAAGACTCTGCTCTTTTTGTGATAAACCGCAAAGCCGCAAATATTCCTCTATGGAGCCGTACTGCTC
>JAGPFK010000027.1 GCA_018056585.1 Clostridia bacterium
GCCCAAACAGCTCAAGCAGCACGCGCTTCAAAAAAGTTGGCTCCGCGTCACCCGGCCCGGTCTGCGAGGATTGATCAACTGGTATACACGTGAGGCCGGCGTCCGCCAGCTGGAGCGTGAATTGGCTCACATCTGCCGCCGCGCAGCCATCTTAATTGCAGAACAAGGATTGAAAAAGGTTGTTGTAACCGATAAAAACATCGAAGAGCTGATCGGTAAAAAGAAATATCGCTATGAAAAGGCTCAGAAAGAAGATCAGGTTGGTGTTGCGACCGGTCTGGCCTGGACCTGGGCTGGCGGCGATACACTTTTAATCGAAGTCAACGTCATGCCTGGTACGGGAAAGCTTGAATTAACAGGCCAGCTTGGGGACATTATGAAAGAATCCGCCAAAGCTGCGGTGACTTATATCCGATCCCAGGCTGAAGGGCTTGGCATTGACAGTCAATTTGCGGTCAATAAAGACATCCATATCCACATCCCTGAGGGTGCCACACCTAAAGAGGGACCATCTGCCGGCATCACTTTGGCGACAGCTTTGGCCTCCGCATTGAGCGGGCGGCCCGTTCGCCACAATGTGGCCATGACCGGCGAAATTACCTTGCGAGGCCGCATTTTGCCCATTGGCGGCCTCAAAGAAAAAGTCATTGCCGCGCATCGGGCCGGCTTGGATACGGTGCTGATACCGGCTGAAAATGAGCGGGATATCGACGAGATTCCCGAAACGGTGTTGAAAAAAATCAAGGTCATACCCGTTACCGAAATGAAACAGGTTTTTGACTATGCCTTGGTTCCGCCCGGCGATGCAAAATCAACCTGATCATTTAGCTTTAATTGGCCAGGACTGTTTGCCAAATTTCAGCGTAAAGCGCATCGATTGTTTCATTTGAATAATAGACCTCAAGTGTGTCAATCGTTTCATCGTCCGGATAATAGTTGGTGTTTCCTGTGATCTCAGGCGGCAACTGGTTCAAAACATCGATATGCGGAGAGGAATAGCCAACATAAACGGCATTCATTAAGGCGATGTCCGGCTGGTACATGAAGTTTATAAAATCATGCGCGCCTTTTGGATTTTTTGCATTCTTGGGAATACACATCATATCGATGGAAAGGTTGGACCCATAAGGTAAGACATACTGGAGCATTTCAGGGTCTGCCCCTTCTTCCTGAAGCCTTTGTTGACAGACGACATGATCGCCGGACCACGCCACACCAGCCAGGAGCTCGCCGGATACATATTTGTCTTTTAGCTCATCAATGCCGACCAACGGACGCACTGTTTTGCGTTGTTGAATCAATAGTTGCTTCGCTTCTTCCAGTTCTTTCGGATCCGTGCTGTTCAGGCTGTAGCCCAGATAATTGAGGGCGACGCCGATGGATTCGCGCATACTGTTATACATGCCAACCCGGCTTTCCATTGATGGATCGAAAAGAACACGCCAAACCTCCTGCGGACTTTTGCTGGAAATGGGTTCTAATTCATCTACATTGTAAATAAGGCCGACTGTACAGTACATGTAAGGTACGGCGTATTGGAAGATCTGTTCACTGATGGCCGGATCCGGATCCAATTGAATGGACTTCAAACGTGTATCCAGGTATTGCGTGACGTTTGGTAATTGATCTATATGAATCGGCTGTAGTTTATCTTCCTTCATCAGTCGGACCACCATATAATCTGATGGGAAAATCACATCATAAGACTCTTTGTCCAGTTTTGGATACATGCTTTCATTATCCGAAAACGTTAAATAGTTGACTTTATACTGGGGATAGGCTTCCTCAAAAGCTTTAATCACATCTTCAAGCGGGTAATCACGGCCGTATAGTGTGTAGGTGTCCTGCTCGCGGCACATATACTCCCCCCAGTTGTAAATGATGAGCGGTTCGCGGTTGTCTTTACTGCAGGCGGTCATTCCCGCCAAAAGTGATAACAACAGGATAAAAATACATATTTTTTTCATGAAAGAACTCCTCCATTGGTTTTCTTTTTTATATCACGCCCCGAACGAGCATTGACCAAGAGCAGCAAAGCCAGGACGACAACAAAAAGGATGGTTGATAAAGCGTTGATTTGTGGATTTACGCTTTTTCTGGCCATTGAGTATATGGTAATGGCTAATGTAGAAATCTGATTGCCGGCTGTAAAATAACTGATGACAAAATCATCGATGGATAACGTAAAAGTCAGGATCAGGGCTGTGACAATACCTGGCATGATTTCAGGCAAAATCACCTTTAAAATAGCTTCCGCCGGACGACAGCCCAAATCAAGCGCTGCTTCGAAGAGATTGCGATCCAGCTGGCGCAGTTTCGGCGAAATAGACAAGATGGCGTAAGGGACGTTGAAAGCAATATGAGCCAGAAGTAAAGTCGCAAAGCCTGTTTCCATATGAATAAAGTAGAACAAAAGCATAAGCGAAATACCGGTAACCAAATCAGGTGTAACATTTGGAATATACGTAATCGTCATAATGGTCTGACGCCATCGCCGTTTCATTGCATCCAGCCCAAGGCAGGTCATGGTCGACAGAACCGTTGAGACAAGAGCTGAGATAAGAGCAACCAGCAAAGTGACTTTTAAAGCATCCAAAATGTCCTGATTTTGAAAAAGTTTGCGGTACCAATCTAAAGTAAAACCACCCCAGACTGCACGCGATTTCGCTTTGTTAAACGAAAAGATAATCAAAACAAGAACGGGCGCATACAGGAAGATAAAGATCAGAGTCATGTAGATTCGGCTGGAGAGCTTACGCATCATGCTAAAATACCTCTTTCGCTGTTTTCTTTCTCATACCGCGTTAAAACCCGCATACTGGCCAGGACAAAAACCAGAAGCAGAATGGATAGGGCCGAGCCCGTTGTCATATCGCGAGAAACCATATATTGGCGTTCAATCGCGTTTCCGATCAGAAGATAGCGCCCGCCGCCCAGAAGATCAGGTATGAGAAAAGTCGTCATAGCCGGCATAAAAACCATATTGATTCCTGAGATAATACCCGGCATGCTGAGCGGCAGAATGACGCGCCAAAACGTTTGAAAACGGTTGGCACCCAAATCTTCAGCCGCCTCGATGACCCTGGGGCTGATTTTGACCAGTACAGAATGGATGGGAAGCACCATAAAGGGCAGATAATTATAAACCATGCCCAGGCCGATGCCAAAATCGTTGTAAAGAAATTGGATCGGTTCAATGCTGAAATAAGCCAGCAAACTGTTAATAATGCCGCGGGGCTCAAGCAAAGCCAGCCAGGCATATGTTCTCAGCAGGGCGTTCATCCACATCGGCATGACGAAAAGGAAAAGAAGCAAGCTGCCGTTTTTTGGGCGCTTTTGGGCTTGATTGGCAAGAAACAGAGCAACCGGATAACCAAGCAGCAAACAAATGATCGTACTGATCAGCGCGATTTCCAGGGACTTCGCGAAGATATTGACGTAAATTGGCACCCGGATGTCTACATGAAAAAAATCTTTGAGGTGAAAAAAGTTGAGAGAGACCGCGTCTTTCATTGAAAAGACGCGCCTGAATCCATCAAGAGTAAAGTATAACCGTCCGGATGAATCATAGGCTGTAAAGGCGTAGAAAGCAACTAAAAAGAGGGGGGCCAAGGTAAAGACAACGATCCAGAGTAAATAAGGATAGGCCAGACTTTTCATCGATTTTACCATTTCTTGTACTCCTCACTCTCAAAATCAATGCTTCCCTCATCTTCATCACTCTTTTTTCGATCCGGCGAATAGTCAGATTTAGCCATAACGTGAATATCTTCGGGACCAAAAGTCAGGCCAACTGTGCTTCCCTCTGCGCATCGATCGGTACTTTGAATCATCCATTCGAATGAATCTGTTGCAACAATCATCTCATAATGGACGCCCTTGAAAACAACAGATGTCACGACACCGCAGATCGTTTGATCAGAAGGCGGCACAATCTTTATATCTTCTGGCCGGATAACCACATCGACCGCTTCATCAGGGAAGCGCCGATCAACACAAGCATAAGATCGGCCGGCAAAAGAGACAAGATAATCTTGTTTCATATAACCTGGAAGGATGTTGCTCTCGCCAATAAAATCGGCAACAAAGGCATTTTTCGGTTCATTGTAAATATCAACAGGCGATCCGATTTGTTGAATGACGCCGCTTTTCATGACAATGATCGTGTCTGACATGGTCAGGGCTTCTTCCTGATCGTGTGTCACATAAACAAATGTAATACCAAGATTTCTCTGCATTTCTTTAAGCTCGATCTGCATTTCCTTTCTCATTTTAAGGTCCAGCGCGCCCAGGGGCTCATCCAGCAAAAGGACTTTTGGCTTATTCACAATGGCACGGGCTATGGCGACGCGCTGCATTTGGCCACCGGACAACTGGTCAATCCAGCGATCTTCATAACCTTCAAGATCAACCATTTTCAGTGCCTGCTCAACGCGGGCTTTGATTTCGCTCTTTGGCACTTTTTTGATGGCTAAACCAAAAGCAATGTTATCAAAAACATTTAAATGGGGGAATAAAGCGTAGCTTTGAAAGACCGTGTTCACCTGGCGCTGATAAGGCGGTGTCTGAAGCATGCTGGCTCCTTCAAAATAAAGCTCGCCCGAGTCAGGCTGTTCAAAGCCGGCCAGGATGCGTAGTGTGGTTGTTTTGCCGCAGCCGCTCGGACCTAACAAAGTAATAAACTCGTTATTCCGGATGTAAAAAGTAATGTCTTTCAAGACAGGAATTTGATCAAATGTTTTGTTGATTCTGATCACTTCGATAATGTGCAACGAACCAGTTGCGTCAGGCAGATATTGAACCGGCTTCTTCTGATGATTTTTTTGTGGCCGGTTCCCATTTTTCTTTGTCCATGATTGCATCCCAATAACCTCCGATTAAAAACTGGGTGGTGTCGAAACCCAGAGAACACGGGCGCGACGTTTACCATTGTTGACAAGTGCATGTGGCTCACTGGGATGAATAATAAAACTATCCCCTTTCCGAGCTTTGAGGATGCGCTGTCCAATATGAATCTGGATCACACCTTCCAGAACGTATCCGAATTCTTCTCCTTCATGCGGATTATCCGGATAGGTTGATCCGCCTGGTTCCAGGGTCAGAAGAATCGGTTCCATCATATTTTTTTGGGCATTCGGAACAAGCCAGCAAACGTGGCTGCCCATTTCAGCATCTTGCTTTGTTGCGTAATCCATCTCGCTAAAAACGATTTTTTCATCGACTTGCTCCTGAAAAAACCGGGTCAAATCCGTACCAAGCGATGATAGAATATCCATCAGAGTGGCAATAGACGGGGAGGTCAGATTTCGTTCCAATTGCGAAATAAATCCCTTGGATAATTCACAACGATCGGCCAATTCCTCTTGGGTCAGATTATTAGCCAGGCGTAAATATTTGATTTTTTCGCCAATATTCAAGCCAAAGAACCCCCACTACATTATTTGCTTGGCAGCTGTGTTTGAACGACTCCACTTATGAACGTTTATGCGATTGCAACAGTTTTTATCTTTTATTGCAGGCATTTATTACTAAACTTACAGTTTACCATTACTAAACATACGCGAACATTATAGCGATTGATTGACGAGCTGTCAACAAAAAGGTTGATTTTTTCTGATTTCGAGCTTATCATGACAAATACGATGATAGATGGAGGGTCAAATACTGAATGGATAATGTGAAGGCCGCTGAAAAGTCGCCTGTCAGAAAGCAGCTGACGGAAGCAAAACGGGTCGTTATTAAAGTAGGGACCTCAACAATAACGCATGAAAATGGCCGCTTTAATTTAACCAATCTTGAACATCTGTGCCGATCGATTGCCAATCAAATGAATCAGGGCCGGGAGATCATTCTGGTTTCTTCTGGCGCGATTGGTGTCGGGGTTGGACGGTTGCGTTTGCCGAAAAAACCGGAGGCCATGCGAGAAAAACAAGCTGTGGCGGCGGTTGGCCAATGTGAGCTGATGAGCATGTATGGACGCTTACTTTCAGACTATCATTATGTTGTTGCGCAGATTCTGCTCACAAAGGACGACGTTGATGATCCTATCACACGTGAAAACATCTGCAATACATTTGAGGCGTTGCTTGAACAAGAGATTTTACCCATCGTCAACGAGAATGACACGGTTTCTACACACGAAATTTATCACAATGGGACATTCGGCGATAATGATGCTCTATCTGCCATTGTTGCCCGGCTGGTTGGTGCCGATCTTTTGATTATTCTGTCAGATATAGACGGATTGTATGATAAAGACCCACATCATCATGAAGATGCCCTGATGGTTGATACCGTTTACCACATCGATGAAGCCATAGAAAAACTGGCAGGAGATGTAGGCAGCTTGCTTGGGACGGGTGGCATGAAAACGAAATTAATGGCAGCCAAAATCGCCTCTGAAGCAGGCATTCATACCGTTATCGCAAATGGTTCAGAATCCCGGATTGTAGATGCCATTCTGGATGGCCGCCAGGTCGGCACCTTATTTATGGCGAAAGAGACAGAATGCTGCTTAAGAGATGAGGATGAGTCGGATCGCGGCTTGTTTGCGATCTGATCTAGGGCGCATTTCCCTTCTCTTTATCTGGCTTGTCTGGTTCGGGCGTATTTTCTTTCTCTTTCTCTTTATCTGGTTTATCTGGTTCAGATTCTGACTCATCCGGCACCGATTGCTTTGGTAAAGGCTCGGTTACAACAATGGATGGTGTTGGTGTTGGCGTCGGTTCATGGATGATGCATTGCTCATGCGGGTTCATCAGGGCACCTTCGATAAAGTACTCTCTGACTGATTTTGGGCAATAGGGAGATACTTTTTGACCGGAATCAGGGCAGACCGTCATCGTTATGACGCCGTCAGGCTGCTCAAAATCAAGCGTCTCACAGTCTATATGAATACGGTTCATCACGTCTCGCCATATTTTAATGGCGTTGTCCCCGTCATGGGTCGGAATCGTCGTTAACCCCAGGCGGTTGTCGTAACCGTACCAGACTGCTGCTGTGTAGTAGGGGGTATAGCCGCAAAACCATTTGTCCCGGTTTTTATCTGTTGTTCCTGTTTTCCCGGCTGCCGGCATATTGTCAAGGTAGAATCCACCTGCCGTGCCGCCGCTGCTGAAAACACCTTTAAGAATGTCCGTCAGAACAAAAGCAGTTTCCGGTTTATAGACTTGCTCATAGTAAGGTGTGTTTTCAAGCAGAACTTTTCCTTCATGATCCAGCACTCGAGTATAAGCATAAGGTTCTGTGTAGAGCCCGTGATTGGCAAAAGTTGCGTAGGCGCCGGCCATCTGAAGCGCTGACACACCGTTGGTTAAAGCACCGAGCGCTAAGCTGGGTTTGCCCAACGAATCGCTGCAGTCTATACCGACCTGCTCCAGATAAAGCAACGATGTCTCGAATCCAAGTACGTTTTTTAAAACATAGACAGCAATCGTATTGCAGGAGTACTTCAGTGCTTCTCGAACGGAAAGATTGCCTTTATAGTATTTATAGCTGTTTTTAGGATAAACCTGGTCCGGATGTTTATCATCCAGATGATATTCTTGATCCGTGAAGACGGAAGCGGCCGTTATTTTGCCCGTATCCAAAGCAGGTCCGTAGACAGCTAGAGGCTTAATGCTTGAGCCTGGCTGCCTGAACGCGTCAACCGCGCGGTTGAATACAAAATTGCCGGTTTTTTCACCATAACCACCAACCATGGCTTTGATCTGCCCTGGATTATTTAAATTATCAATAATAACCACACTGCCGTTAGGCTTTTCAGGTAGATCGATCAGTTTGCTTGTGTCGGTTATAAACAGCGAGAGATCTGAAAATGTTGCTTCGGCTTCAGACTGAACCTTCGGATCCATCGTTGTTTCAATGGTTAAACCGTAATTATAAACAGCAACCGAAGCCATTTGCCGGCTGTAACCCCGTTTTTCCACCAGATCGTCGATTACTTTTTCAATGACATAATCGACAAAATAAGAATTAATTTGGTTTGGCGAAACTGTTTCCGGTGTTCTGCGAAAGACCAGTTCGGTATTGAGAGCCTGCTGATATTCGAACTCTGTAATCATTTCCAGTTCATACATTTTGGCAAGGATGATTCGCGTCCTTCGCAGAGCATTACGCCGGCCAGTTTCTGTCAATGGATTATATATAGAGGGGCTGTTCGGTATACCGGCCAAGAATGCACATTCAACCAGGTTTAGATCTTTGGCTTCTTTGTCAAAGTAAGCTTTAGCAGCGGACTGAACGCCCACATAATTGTTTGCCATGGGAACCAAGTTAAGGTACAGCTCCATGATCTCATCTTTACTTTTTTGCTGCTCCAAAAGGATCGCATTATACCATTCCTGAACTTTTCGCTGCGCTGAAATCTGATCGGCACCGGTAATTAATTTAACAGTTTGCTGCGTGATGGTTGAGCCGCCATGGGTTGGGTTGCCGCCATTTACAACGGCACTGACAATTGCACTGAAAATTCTCTTCGGATCAATGCCGATATGTGTATCAAAGCGCTCATCCTCAATGGCTTTAAATGCTTCATCAATATAAGTTTGTTTTACTTCACCAAATGAAACATACTCACGGTTGATGTTCTGACTCCCGGTTAATATGGCAATATCCTCACCATTCATATCTTTGATGTGTGTTGTTTCGTTTGTATTTTTGATATGGTCTGCTGACACAGGTGTTGCCGTTGAGATGTAGCCAACCAGCATACCTCCTCCCAGGCCGCCCATTAAGAAACAGAAAATCACAACAATCACAACAAAAAGCATGAGTATGCGCTTAAAAGCCAGCCCAATGATTTGTGGGAGGGACAGCAAGGAGCTGTTGTGAGTCGGCTTCCCTTTCAAATGACGGTAAAGCTCCTTCCTAACGATATCATTATTCGAACGACGCCCTTGGGACGGCGTATAGCGGTTATTGCTTACAGCCATGTTCTGGCCTCCGTTTTAAATGCACTTTGATATAACTTGATGCAAACCCGAAATCTATTCCATAATAATTGCGTTCGGATTGACCGGGCTGCCATAGAAGGTTATTCCAAAATGAAGATGAGGTGCGGTGGACGTACCGGTGTTGCCGACAGCAGCAATGACATCACCTTTATTAACCCGGTCGCCGCCCGAAACGTATAACTTGCTGCAATGATAATAAAGGGTCTCAAAACCATTGCCATGGTTAATTTTAACAAATTTGCCTGCACTCCTATTATAGCCGGTATCAGAAACCCTTCCTGCCGCTGCAGCTTTGATGGGTGTCCCAACCGCTGCGCCCATGTCAACAGCTGGATGAAATTGCCGATAACCGAAGATGGGGTGAATCCGATAGCCATATCCGCCGAGAGAACCCGGAATCGGCTTGAGTGTCGGTATATTGGCCAATTGCTTTTTGATGGCCGCTTTGTATTCTGTCAAATCGATTTCTTCAGCTTCGGGTGTATTTTCAAAAGCGCGAACTTTGCGCTGCAGCGAAAGCAATTCTTTTGCTTTTTTGGCATAACCGTTAACGGTCGGGCTGGAGCGGGAAATCGTTTTTTCTGAGAGGTTGGCCATCAAAGCATTTAGAATGGTTTCTTCCAGATTTTCTATTTCTTCCTGCTGCTGCTGAAACGCTTCTTCTTGTTGTCGAAGAGCTTCCTGTTTATTTTTTAGAGATTCAGCCAGCTGATCTGCTTCTTTTTGCGCATCATCCAGTTCTTTTTGAAGATTTATCTGCTCTACGGCGGCACAGCGGTTTTCTTGATCGTGCAGGATCTCAAGAATTCCTGTTGTGACCGGGCTCATAGAGGTTTCTTTGTCATCGGGCGGACTGCCCCGGCCGATAAAATAACCTAATAAGCCGATTCCAGACAGAAAGATCACTGAAACGGAAATCAAAATGAC
>JAGPFK010000028.1 GCA_018056585.1 Clostridia bacterium
ATCTTTTTGACACATCATAGCCAATACATCCGCATACAGTGTAACCAGTCCAATAGACCAGTGGCAAACACGATTCTGTTGTCTTTTTGTACTTTGATGTTGGTCATCTGAAATTTCATTGTTGAAAGAAAGCACCCGTGATACGATCAAAGCAAAAATACAGGATGGTGACAAGATCATGAAAAAAGTTCAACAGTGGCTTTGCCATGAAATTGAGTTTTCAGACAAAAGAGCACCGCATACGTCTCATTGCGGCATTACAGCTCAATTTACATCTCCATCTGGACGTCAATTTGACCGTGAAGCTTTTTGGGATGGCGGTGAAACCTTTCGCGTTCGTTATGCCCTGACAGAGCCTGGCGTCTGGCGCTATATTCTAGCGGGTGCTGAAACCATGATGGAAGATGAACTTGAATGCATCCCTTATTTGGGAAATTTACCAATCTATCAGCATGGATTTCTCAAAGTCGGGCCACGAGGCCGATACCTGTGCTATGCCGATAACACGCCATTTTTTTGGTTGGGTGACACACATTGGCATTTTGCCATCAAAGAGAGATGGAATGAAAGCAACGATGCGCGCTTCAAAAACCAGTTCCAGGCTGTTGTGGACAAGCGTGCTGAACAACAATTTACTGTTTACCAATGTCATTTCCATTGTGAAGCCTTAGAGGCTGCCAATGGAAATGACCGCTATTTTAAAAAGGCAGGCGATGCCTGGATTCCTCAAATTAATTTTTTTAAAAATGACCTGGATCCGAAAATGGCTTACCTTGCTGAAAAAGGGTTTTGCATTGCTGCGGGCCTTTCCTGGTTTTATTCAGCCTTAGCGGAAGGTGCGGAAGAATATTACAAAATGGCTGCTCGCTATTTGATCGCTCGATACGGAGCCTATCCGATGATCTGGACACTGGCCGGCGAAGTGGGGGGCTACCATGCAGGGATGCGTGATTATTTTATAAATTTCTGGCGTGAAATCGCCAAAACCATTGAAACATTCGACAGCTATCAGCATTTACAAACGGCTCACTACACCAATGAAAGACCTTTTGCCGATTATTATCAGGACGAGTCATGGTTTGATTTCACAATGAACCAGGCAGGCCACGGCGATTATCCCATTGACTCCAGGCCCTATCAATCACATCGTGCTTTATATCCGGCCAAGCCGTTTATCGAATCAGAATCCATGTATGAGAACATTCTGACGCTGGAACCCATTGGGCGCCGTCGTGCTACGCCCGCCATGCTAAGACGCGTGGCCTACCTTGCTATGCAAAACGGCGCTTGCGGCTACACTTATGGGGCTCAGGGTCTGTGGCATTTTCAGTGGGACGTACCGACTGACAACACATTTCAGACGGGTTTTGGCACCTTTGATCCCTGGTACAAAGCGATTGATTTTCCGGGAGCGGACCAGATGACCCTTATGCGTCAGTTTTATGAAAGCGTTTCGTGGCAAAATCTGAGACCTTTATCCAATCATTATTTCTTTCCAAAAACCGAAGGCGGCCTGGTTATTACAAAAAATGATGAGGATCTACAAGCTCTTTTTATGCCATCCGTGCTGGCTGATGAGGAGATGAAAACCATTGTCGCTTATTTCTCCGAAGCGAATCGCTTTCCTGTTTCTTTTCATACACTCAGGCATTCCAGCTATGCTGCGTACTGGGTTGATCCCGCCACGGGCACTAAAACAGTGTTAGACGAAAAGATATACCCTGAAAATGGCGTTTGGGTTTCACCGGTAAAAGAAACAGAGGGTGATGCTTTACTTGTTTTATATGCCGTTTAAATCTTAAACAGAAGAGATTTCCGCCGGCCATACAAAAATTCAAACGGATACTCCCTGGCGTTTGATCTATAATATGATGTGAGGGGCTAAAAACAGGGGGCGGTCTGAATGAAAGTGGAAATCAGAAACAACATGATGATGGTGACAACAGATTATTCCAGCATATTCGTTTCTGGTGCAAAACGATTAGGCGGAAGATGGGATCAAAGAAAAAAATCCTGGCTCTTTGATGCCAAGGATGAAGTCCACGTTCGCAACCTTCTCAAAAGAGTTTATGGAACTGACGGCTTGGATGAGCCTGAGCTTGTTCGCGTCAGATTGGATTTATACGGCTACTATAACGATTTATGTGCGAAGACATCATGGATTGAAATGTTCGGCAGGATATTGGTTGACCGGAAATATTCGCATATGCCACCGATGGTGCATGATTCGGCCACTGTGATTCAGGGCGGTTTTGCGGATCAATCCGACATATCGGCAAAAAGAGAGTTGGAGCCAAAAGAGGGCACCATTCTTGAGATCAGAGATGTCCCCAGACAGCTTGCGGAAGATGAAATAACTTTCAATCCCTATGTTGAAATCATCGAAGAAAAAATCAATGATCAGGAAGAACCTGCGTGTGAGTAATCAAAAATTATTTGCCAAAGCAGCCGCGATGGAGCCGGCCTTTCACAGTCTGCCTGCTTATGAATTTTGCTGGTCAATCAAATGAAAAACTTTATTAATTTCCTCAACTTCATCGGTTGTAATATGCACCACTTCGCCAATGTCCTTTGCATTGATGATGGAGTGGGCTGTGGATTCCAATACTTCCAGCCGGTCGAAAGCCTGAAGCAAGGTCGTCCCTGTCACAATCACACAGTCATTTTTGAAAATAAAAGCCGGCTGAGATGCCGAAAAAGCTGTGGCGACTTTTTCTGGCGTTTTATAAATCTCCTCAAAGGGCCTTTTCTCGATCTCGCGCAGCAAGATATAGCTTTCTGGAATGGTCCTCGGATCAAATGCAGCCTCTGTTACAGCAAAGGCCATGGCATGAGGCGGATGGGCCAACAAAACAGCGTTGATGCCCGGATTGTTTTCATAAATCAGGCTGTGGACCCGAACCGCGCGTGAAGGAATCTTTCCCTGCTCTTTCATGTCCGCTTTGACACGCACCAGGTCTTCTTCGGCCAGATAAGCACGATCCTGACCGAAAGGCGTGATGATAAAGCTGCCGTCAGAAAGTCGGACGGAATAGGTGCCATGCGTTGCCGTAAACAGTCCTTGTCTGTAAGAACGATGAATCAAAGTGATCATATCCCGTCTGGCCGCAAGTTCCTCCGAGCTTCTGGAGTGGGGTACAAAATCATCCATCTTCAGATGATAACGCGTTTCAGTCACCCGAAAGGATTCTGCGTTTAAAGCATGTGGCGGCCCCAGCTTTTTTGCGATAATTTCCAGATTAGCTGTGTATTCCAACGTTTCAAACATCATAAAAGCGGTGAACATATCATGAGCACCGATACAGACACCGTGATTTTCAAGCATCACAATATCGATATCATTTTCAAACTGGGTGGCTATATTTTCTCCAAGTTTTTCACTTCCTGGTACGGCATAGGGGGCCATGGCTATTTTTCCGCAGGTTTTTCGAACTGTTGGAATCAAGTCAAGTTCCGGCAGTTTACGTGTGATCGAAAAAGCTACCAACGCTGGCGGATGCGCATGAAGCACAGCTTTTATATCTTCGCGTCTTTGGTATATTGACTCATGAAAGGGAAGTTCACTGGACGGTTTATGCATGCCGGTATAGGTGCCGTCCGGTTTCACGCAAATGATATCCTGACGCGTCAGCGATCCTTTATCAATACCGGCTGGCGTAATCCATATATTGCCACTGTCGTCCCGGATAGAGAGGTTCCCGCCGGAAGTGGTGGTCAAACCCCGATCATAAATCCGCTGCATAAACATAACCAATTGATCAGCTGGATGGATGTAAGCTATATTCATAAAAAAGCCCTTCTTTCTCCTGCTTATTATAAAGACACATCATCCAAAACAAAAGCCATCATAAAAGAAAAGAGTCTGATGGTTCTGTGCTTTGCATCATGAGTATTTGATGTTCTCTCTGAATATTACATCGAACAGCCATTGATATGAAAAAAGCCTGTAAAACAGTCGTTACAGGCTTCTTGTTATGGTCGGAGTGACCCGATTTGAACGGGCGACCTCTTGCACCCCAAGCAAGCACTCTAGCCATCTGAGCTACACCCCGATGAACTGTTACAATTGTAGTAACAGTCCTGTTTTCTGTCAAGTTTTCTTGAAAAGCAAATGTCGTCCAGCAATAAGCTGTTTAGAAATCACGTTCTTTTCGATTCTTGTACGATGAAGAATCTGAATGACCATGATTTCGGTTGTTGTTGCGCTCACGCGGACCAGTTCTCTCGCGCGGGCCAGAGCTTCTGTTTTGACGTCGTTCGACATTTCGCTGACCTTTTCGTGCCTCTTGCTGTTCATCATAATCGGCCGGCTTTTCCTGAGTATCACGGATTGATAAGTTGATTCGGCCCTGGTTGTCAATTTCAATTACTTTAACTTTGACCGGATCACCTTCTTTAACAACGTCTTCAACCCGCTCAACATGCTTCCATGATAGCTTAGAAATATGGACAAGGCCCTCCCTGCCCGGCAGGAATTCCACAAATGCGCCAAAATCCATCAGGCGGGTAACATGACCATCAAAAGTTTGCCCCAGCTCCGGATCATGCACAATTCCAAGGATCATCTTCATCGCTTTTTCCGCCGCTTCGCTATTGGGTGACGCGACATATACACGACCATCCTCTTCAATATCGATTTCGACGCCGGTTTCTTCAATGATTCGGTTGATAATCTTGCCGCCTGCGCCGATGACATCCCTTATCTTATCGATCGGGATAACAGTCTGGATGATTTTGGGCGCGTAAACAGACAAATCGGAGCGTGGTTCAGACAGGCAGGGTTTGATCACATTCTCGATGATCTGCAGTCGTCCTTTTCGTGTCATTTCAAAAGCATCCCGGATGATGTCCAGAGTTAATCCGTCTACTTTGATGTCCACCTGAATGGATGTAATGCCTTCTGTTGTGCCCGCGACCTTAAAGTCCATATCGCCGAAAAAGTCCTCGATCCCTTGAATGTCCATAAAGACCAAATAGTCCTTTTTGTCTTCTTCATTGATGATCAGGCCTGCTGAAATGCCGGCAACCGGGCGTTTGATCGGTACACCGGCATCCATCAGAGCAAGTGTACTGGCGCAAACGGAACCCTGAGACGTGGATCCATTTGACATGGTCACTTCAGAAACACACCGGATGGCATAAGGGAATTCTTCCTCACTGGGCAGGACAGGCAACAGCGACCGCTCAGCCAGTGCACCGTGTCCTATCTCACGACGGCCCGGAGATCTTGCGTATTTTGCTTCGCCCGTCGAGTATCCAGGCATATTATAGTGATGCATGTAACGCTTTTCTTCTTCGTTATCCAGTCCATCCAGAAGTTGGACTTTTGAAAGCGGCCCCAATGTGCAGGCCGTCAGAACCTGGGTCTGCCCACGCTGAAACAGAGCGCTGCCATGAACACGCGGCAAGAAGCCAACAGAAGCCGACATGGGTCTGATTTCATCAATGCCTCTTCCATCCACACGCCTTTTTTCTTTTGCAAGATATTCGCGAACGACTTTTTTCTCTAACTCGTAGACTGCATCGGACGCAAAATCGGCCCATTCCGGGTTCAGCTCAGTCAAATGTGCTATAACTGCCGCCTGCAGCTCGGAAACAGCCGCGTCACGTTCGCGTTTGTCCACAGACAAAACAGCTTGACGCATCGCATCATAAGCAAAATCAAACACCTCTGCTGTAACTTCCTCAGGCACAGTGACGGATTCATAACTGAATTTCGGCTTGCCGATCTCCGCAACAATGCTGTCGATGAAATCACAAATATCCTGGATAACCCGATGACCTTCGGCAATGGCATTCAACATGACATCTTCTGGCACTTCATTGGCGCCGGCCTCAATCATACAAATCTTCTCTTTTGTTCCGGCAAGCGTCACGATCATCTGACTGACATCGCGTTGTTTCTCATCCGGATTAATCACCACTTGGTTGTCCACCAGGCCAATCTGTACACCCCCAAACGGACCATGAAAAGGTATATCGGATATACACGTAGCGATTGAGGTGCCAATCATGGCTGCGATCTCCGGTGAGCAATCCTGGTCAACCGATAAAACCAGGTTGCTGACGGCAACATCATTGCGCAGATCCTTCGGGAACAGCGGACGCATAGGCCGGTCAATAACACGAGCGGTCAAAATAGCCTTTTCCGACGGACGGCCTTCACGTTTGATGAAACCGCCTGGAATCTTTCCGACACTGTACTGCTTTTCTTCATAATCAACACTGAGCGGGAAATAATCAATCCCGGCTCTGGGTTCATGTGAAGCCGTCACCGTAGACAATATGACGGTATCACCATAACGAACGAGACATGAACCGTTTGCAAATAAAGCGATTTTTCCTGTCTCGATAACGAGCGGCCTTCCGGCCAATGTCATAGTAAATGTTCTTTCCATTTAAAAACCTCCATGGATTTGTCAGGCTTATTTGCCTGTGTAAACCCGCGGAGCGGTAGTCTGTAGGGTCCATGGCTGTCACACAGAACTTTTCTCGTTCAGCCGCGCAACCTACCTTCTACTGTCCGCAGGTTTGCTCTTTTTTAAAACAGATGAGCGGTTTCCCGCTCACCTTTAAAATGCCCCTACTTTCTGATGTTCAGCTTGCTGATAATCGCCCGATAGCGTTCAACATCGACTCGAGCCAGGTAATCCAGCAGCCCGCGCCTTTGTCCAACCATCATCAACAGTCCGCGGCGAGAATGATGATCATTCTTATGCACCTTGAGATGTTCATTGAGATGATTAATGCGTTCAGTCAACAGAGCAATCTGAACTTCCGGTGACCCCGTATCATTCTCATGTAAGCCGTATGTGGCAATCAATTCTGCTTTTCTTGCTTTGTCCATCTTATTTTGTCCCTCCTGTATTTTTCACCAATGTCAAAGTAAGTGGTTGGACATGCCGCAAACCTTGATCATGGCAGATTAAAGAAAAAGATACCATAAGTTAAAGTGGATGTAAAGCAAATGTGCCGTATTTTAGTTTGTTCCCTCATCCCCGGCTTTTCTGCGAACGATAGACGAAAGTTTTTCCGTGATCTTTGATCACCACTTCATTTTCGCCATCGCCTGGCTCCGTGCGGCCAATGATTCGCGCTTCCAATTCATATGCCCGGCAGATTGCCAGGATCTCGTCAACGACAGAAGAATCACAATACAGCTCCAGACGGTGGCCCATATTGAAGACTTGATACATTTCCTGGTCTTTGATTTGACCGCTGTCTCTTATTGCAGCAAAGAGAGGTGGCGTTGGAAACAAATTGTCCTTGATAAAGCGCACAGAATGACCAAATGAAAGACATTTGGTTTGTCCGCCACCGGTACAGTGGATGAGGCCCAGGACGGGGTCCGTTCCAATCTGACTAAAAATCTCTTTCATCACCGGCAGGTAAGTTCGTGTCGGCGACAACAAAGCTTCACCCAAAGTCAGTTCACTGCCTGGCAATCTGTCTTCTAAATGCCAGATTCCACAATACGCCTGTTCAGGTGAAAGGGTTTGTGCGTAAGACTCCGGATATCGGGTTCGATAGTCTTCATGCAATAACACGTGTCTGGCTGCTGTCAGTCCATTGGATCCAATACCGGAGTTTTCTTTTTTCTCGCCTTTCATGGTTCCAAAAGAAGAAAAGCCTATTATGCTGAGACCTGGCCTAATCCGGCTCGCATCAATCACCTGCCGACGCGGCAATCGTACAAAAACAGTGGCATCACAAATAACGGTCTGCACAAGATCACCGACATCGGCTGTCTCGCCACCGGTCATGATTGCTTTAATTCCAGCCTGATTCAATCGGCTTAAAATGGCATCATAGCCTCCGATCAGAGCAGAAAGACAATCACCATCGATGCGGTGCGCGTTTCGCCCTATTGTGTTCGAGATATAAAACTGATCCACCGCGCCGATGCAAAGCAGATCATCTGTATTCATGATCAACGCATCCTGAGCCAATCCGGAAAACCAGGATGGGTCGCCGCTTTCACGGTACATCAAATAGGCAACCGACGATTTGGTCCCAGCACCGTCAGCATGTAAAGCAGCGCAAAACTGAATATCACCTGCCGGATCCGGAAAAACTTTGCAAAAAGCACCGGGAAACAAACCTTTGTCCTGAAAAGAAACGGCCCGATGTACATCCTCTTTTACTGCTGATACCCCTCTGGATAAATAGGCGCTTTCCGATTCAATCACACCACTTGCATTCTGTTTGCGCTTTGGCGTCAAACACGGATCTGTTTGTTTATTCCCCACAAAAGTCTCATCTTTCACGATTTTTAAGCCCTTGGCTTTCGTGCCTCCGAGTAAGCCTGTAAGCCGGGTCCTGTCTTGGACAACCATCTATCTAGGCCGGCTGTTGCCAGCCAGCTCAAGCCACCTCCACGGGACTTGCGGGCCACAAATCTGTCCCTCCGCGGTGTTGCTCCAGGTGGGGTTTACAGAGCCAGAATGTCGCCATTCTGCTGGTGAGCTTTTACCTCACCTTTCCATCCTTGCCTGCGCTCACGCGCATCGGCGGTTTATTTCTGTTGCACTGTCCTTGAAGTTGCCTTCACCGGGTGTTACCCGGCACCCTGCCCTTTGGAGCCCGGACTTTCCTCACGTGCCGCCTTTCGGCTGACACCCGCGGCTGTCCGGCTTACTCTGGAAGCAATCTTTATTATAATCCAGACCTGCATAAACATCAAATGTTATTTTCTGAAAACGTCTGCTCAATCGTTTTGCAAGCGGTTCAAGCACCACATGCTCTGATACATCATGTCCAATGCAAATCAGAACAATATTACTATAACCAAGCTCAACAAATAGATGATGCTTTGCCTCGCCGCACAGGACGCAATCCGGGCCAGAAAGGCGAACGGCCTCCACCCATTCTTCTGAAAAAGATCCCGGAAAAGCGATCAGCGTTTGAATGGTTTGTTCCTGATCGGTATTGATCAGAGGCGTCCTGCCTGACAGGGACTGACAGGTTCTGATCAGAAAAGACAAAGGTATTTTTTGTTTAAGCCGAATCAGTCGGCCATACCGTATCCCTTCATGTTGGACCCCTTCGGCATGATTCTCTTCCTTTTCAACGACCGGCAACTGCCGGCAAAGGCTATCAGCCAAGCAGTCCGCAACGCCGCCGGGTGCCAAATCGAGATTCGTATGCGCGATCAGTACATTCATTTTATACTCGATCAGACGCATCACAAAAGCCTGCGCTGGATCATCTCGTCTTAAGGCCGGTAAAGGATGAAAGATCAAAGGATGGTGGCAGATGATCAGATTGCAACCTGAACGCTGCGCCTGCTGTAAAGCCTCTTTTGTTAGATCCAGAGTCAACAGCACACCCTGAACCGTATCGTGGGGATCCCCGATCTGAAGGCCGATAGTATCCCACGGTTCAGCCAGCTCCTGAGGTGCCAGTTCTTGCATGGCCGAAAGAAGATCAGATACAAAAACCGGCTCATCCCTTTTCAATTGACTCATCCTGTTTCTCCTCCATCAACGCCTCCAGCGTCGTGCCGACTTCATCAATGATATCAGCCAGCGCGGGATTACCTCTGACCTGGCGCAGCATCTGCCTTCGTAAATGTGAAAGATACTCGACAAGAAGCGGCGGCTTTTTCTCAAGGAGGACCGGGCCGACCCATGCTTTCAGACCATCCAGCGTTTCAGGAATGCCATCCCATTTGACATGCAGGATCGGATAAAAGTGTCTTTTCTCAAAAACCAGTCTTTCTTCCTGAATGCGATAGCCTTTTTGATACAGAAAACTGCGGAGCTCAGGCAGTGATTTCATGGCCTGAATAACC
>JAGPFK010000029.1 GCA_018056585.1 Clostridia bacterium
TCCAAACCCAGAAGCAGATCCAATGACCACTCCGTTCGTGTCTGAAAAACAAAAAGAGGTGTCCGGCCCTATCGCTCCAAGCCCAAAATTTGTGGATCTATCCGAAAGCATACCAGCGCCAATCAAAAAGAGTGAAGACAACCCTTTCATTAGCCGGGCTCCTTTTATTCCGGACGCAACGATCAATCTGACCGATCAAGGCACGCGATCTGAGACAAGTGACAGCTTAAGCGAAAAGAGCGGCTGGCCTGGCCCATATGAAGAAAAAGCGAAAACAGAAATCAAACCACAAGCCGAAACGATACAGGCGCCAACGCAAAAAAACATGGCATTATTATCTGATTCGGCTTCAATTGAAATGGAAAATCCAATTGATGCACTGGCCGATGCCATGATTTATCATCGGACGTCTAAACAAAACGAAACACTCATCGTCCGCTTAAAACCGGATCATTTGGGATGTGTGCAGCTCCATCTGCAACAAAAAGACGAAAAGATCATCATAACCATCAGAACGGATAACCACCGGACCGGTCAGCTCCTCAAACATCAAACAGAAGCGATTGAAAGCGCCCTTTTGGCTCGTGGGTTTTCAGACACACAGGTTATTCTGCAATTGGATGAAAACGCCGCGATCGGAAATGGTTCCGCCGGCCATTTACCTTCAGGCTATTCAAATGGATGGACATCCAACGGAGAGCCAAACAGACAAAAACAAAATGATTGGACGCCATCTGATCCGCGGCCTGTAGAGCAGGAAAAACCTATTTTAATTCGAACCAGAAAATACGCACTGATCGATAAAATGGCCTGATAGGGCAGGAAAGGAGGAAAAAGGATGAGCATTTTACCTGCATCAAATCAAACCGGACCATCAGAATATGTCACAAGTAGAAGCAGCAATAAGTTAGATAAAGATGCTTTTTTAAAGATCCTGGTCAGCCAGCTTTCTAATCAGGATCCGCTTAACCCAATGGAAGACAAGGACTTTATTGCGCAATTGGCACAATTCAGCGTCCTTGAACAGATGATCTCACTTCATGAGGGGTTTAGTTTCAGCCAGGCTTGTGAACTGGTCGGCCAGAGAGTCTATCGGTCCGCTGTAAACAACCAGGGAGAATTACAAACCGTTTTTGGACAGGTCACACTTGCTTTGATGCGTGATGGAAAAGCATGGCTTGAAGTGGACGGGCAACAGATTCCTTTTGATGAGCATATTGTCGTGTACACGGATGACAAGCTGCTATCGGCCGAAGCGGTCGAACCATCGCCTGACACGTCAGAAAACACAGATGAATCAGGTGTTAAGAACGCCTAAAGGAGGAAGCTACGATGTTACGTTCTCTTTATTCCGGAGTTTCCGGACTGAAAAATCATCAAGTTAAGATGGATGTCATTGGTAATAACATTGCCAATGTCAACACAGTAGGATTTAAAAGCAGCCGTGTTACATTCCAGGATGTCTATAGTCAGGTCATCCAACCGGCCACGGCGCCTGCTGCTGGAAGCGGAATGGGTGGAACCAATCCACAGCAGATCGGCTTGGGTGTCACCACCGGCTCCATTGATGTGTTACACACGCGCGCGGCGACAGAATACACAGGCGCACCGCTAGATTTAAGTATTGATGGGGATGGTTTCTTTGTTGTCGCAGAAGGAGACCGACTTTTGTTCACGCGTGCCGGTAATTTTTACACAGATGCAAATAATAATCTCGTCACCGCAGATGGATTGCTTGTGCAAGGCTGGACGCGAACCACACAAGATGAGGCCGTTCCGGATATGATACCAGCAGAATTAAGTCCCGTTGTCATCAGCAACGATTATTATGATGTCAGCATCGGACGAAATGGCGATATTGTCGGCATTGATCGTAATACAGAAGAAAAAACAGTCATCGCCCGAATTTGCCTGGCTCATTTCAATAATCAAAGTGCCCTTGAAAAACTGGGCGGCGGCCTCTATGCGCAAAATGTCAATTCCGGTCCGGCTGAATATGGTTTCCCTGGGGTAGGCGGCACGGCTCAGCTCAATCCCTCCTCACTTGAAATGTCTAATGTAGATCTTGCCAGGGAATTTACAGATATGATCACAACGCAGCGGGGTTTTCAGGCTAATTCACGGATCATTACCGTGTCTGATCAAATGCTGGAAGAGCTGGTCAATTTGAAACGATAAACCGTTTTCGAGGGCTTTATGATTTTATTAACACGCCTTAATCATATGACTTTCTATTTAAACAGCGACTTGATTGAAACCATTGAAGAGACGCCGGATACCGTCATCACATTGATTTCAGGGAAAAAACTTCTGGTTGTCGAATCGGCTTTTGAGATCATTGAACGGATTGCTGCTTTTCGTTCCTTATGTCCACGTCCGGTTCAGGTCACAACACCGCAGCCTGAAGGAGAAGGTTTATGAATTTATCGACAGTCATTGGCATCATTGCAGGCTTTTCCTTCATTTTTGCCAGCATCTTCATGGGTGGCGATCTGACATCTTATTTTGATTTCAGCTCCATCCTGATTGTGTTGGGCGGCACACTGTCCTCAACCATTGTATCTTACTCATTTGACCAGTTAAAAATCGTTCTTCAACGTCTTCCCGATGTTTTTCAGAAAAGCAAAATCGACTTGTCTTTTGACCTTGAACACATTGTCAATTTGTCCATGATCGCAAGGCGGCAAGGGCTTTTGGCTCTGGATGATGAAGAATACGACGATCCGTTCCTTCAAAAAGGCATTGAGCTGATTGTTGACGGAACGGATCCTGAACTGGTGGAGGAGATTTTAGATCATGAGATCAGTCTGATTGAAGAAGAAGGGCAGATTCCCATTAAAGTCTATTCCAGCATGGCTCAGTTCGCGCCGGCCTTTGGTATGGTTGGAACCCTGATCGGCCTGATTAACATGCTGCGTTATTTGTCTGACAGTGATTCGCTGGGGCCGGCCATGTCTACTGCACTCATCACGACATTTTATGGTGTTATTTTGGCAAACCTTGTTTTTCTTCCTTTTGCGCAGAAAATCAGGACGGCCAATGCCAGGCGCCTGGCGAGGTATGAAATGATCATGACGGGAATTTTAGCCATGCAGAATGGGGAAAATCCAAGATTAATCCGGGAAAAAATGGAAACTTTTATTCCAGTTGGTGAAAAGAAGCAAGCCGAAATGGCAAAAGCTACTGATGGAGCGACGCTGGAACATGCGCAACAAAAGACGGTCTCAGAATGAAGAACCAGGCGGCGGAAGCTGGATGGATACCTATGGGGACATGGTTACCTTGTTGCTGACATTTTTTGTGCTGCTGTATTCTTTTTCAACGATCGACGCGGCGAAATGGGAAGCATTGGTCAGAGCGTTCACCGGTTCAAAAAATGTGATCGTGGAAGATGATCCAGGCGGCAACAAACCTATTACTGATATCCATCAAACACCCATCATCCCGTCTGCCACCGAATCGGAAGACAACATGGGTATCGATGATCCTGCTGTTATTTCGGTGGCGCCAACGCCAACAATGAGCCCCACACCCCTCGCCCCAACGCCAAGTCCAACACCTGCAGCCACGCCAACCGCCAAACCAACATCAAAACCGAAAGCGACTCCAAAACCGACAAAAGCGAACCCAACGCCAGCACCGACAAAAAATCCGGATATTGAAAGATTTCAGAATGAATTGAATCAATATCTGAACAACACGCCGCTGGCCGGTCACGTGACGGCTGTTATCGTTGAAGATGAGACAACCATTCGTTTGATTGCGTCCGTTATCTTTGAACCGGGCAGTGACCGATTGCTGCCTCAGGCTCAGTCGGTTCTTGAAGGCGCGATCAAAATCATCGCCCAATATAAAGACCAGATCACCGCCATACGGGCGGAAGGTCATACGGATGCCACGACACCGCCGGAGGGTGATATTGAAAGCAAATGGGAGTTAGCCGCACGCCGTGCGTCGCGCGTTCTTAATTATGTTCTGGAACACTCTCAGATTGACCCCAAAAGGGCCATGGTCGTCGGATACGGTTCAACTCGTCCCATCGCCGATGACGCGACCGAAGCCGGACGTGAAAAAAACAACCGTGTCGATATTGTCTTATCACACAATTGAGCGGAGGAAAAAGCGTGCGTAAACTGAGCATCGTCCTCATCATTTTATCAGTCGTGATTTTAGCGGGAACCCTTCTGTTCTTCTATTTGCAGAATAAAAAAGAGCCGGACTTTACCTTTTACTATGATCCGGGCGAGCCGTTTATTACAGATATTTGCGGAAGCAGACGCCTTTTAAAAACAGATATTATTTTGAAGCTATCAGACAAAAGGAAAGAAAAATATTATCAAGAAAATAATCATCGGATTCGAAATGAGATTATTTTTGTCTTGCGCGGCAAAACGGAAGCCGAACTCGAAAGCAGCACAGGACACAATGAGCTGGTTCGGGAAATATTAAAAAGGCTTAATGAAGCTTTCGAGACAGATGAATTTCTAGATGTTTATTTTAATGAGTTTGTTATGCAATAGCAGGATTGGCAAGTCAAAAAAGAGGGAAGAGAATGGCCGATATATTAACGCAAAGTGAAATTGATCAATTATGGCAAGCATTAAATGCCGGCCTGGACACCACTGTTCTGGAACCCACACAAACGAAAGAACGGATACGCCCTTATGATTTTCGTTCTGCCAACAGGATTCCGCGCGAACAAATCAGGACACTGGGCTTGATTTACGAACAATATGCGCGGTTGGCAGCCACTTATCTGACCGGTGCCATGGGCGTTTTTTGTGATGTGGCCCAGGTAACCGTAGAGGAACAGAAATTTTATGAATTTACCAACTCGGTTATGCCGGGGAGTCTTTTGGTTTTAATGAAGATGGACCCTTTGCCCGGATCCGTTCTGTTTTGTATTGCCCCGGATATTGCCTACGCCATCGTGGAAAATCTACTGGGAGGGGCGGGTTCTCACTCGCAAAATCGGCGTGCTTTTACTGAAATTGATCTGGTTATCCTGGAAAAAGTGGTCCGCCATTTGTTGTCTTTAGTCGATGATGCGTGGGAAAAAGTCATTCACATTGAGACAGTATTAGAGTCCCTGGAAACCAGTCTGCAATTTGCTCAAATTGTTCCACCCAATGAAGCGATCGCCATTGTAACCCTGCAGATTAAAGTGGGGGATGTTGAATCCTTTGTCAATTTCTGCATTCCTCAGGCAGCGCTCGAGCCTTTTGGAGAACGCCTGAACGCCCAGAAACTGGTTGCCGGCTATCGCGAAACACCAGACGAAGCTGCGACTTTTTCAGATGACATTTTAACGCGCATTAAAAAATCGACGGTACCGCTGAAAGGTATTTTAGCTAAAACGACGTTAACGATCCGGGACATTACTCAACTTCAAAAAGGCGATGTTATTTTTCTCGATCATCCAACTCATCAGCCTGTCGGGGTGGAAATCGGCCACATCCCCCGCCTGGAAGGCGTTCTCGGGATTCATAACAAGCGGTATGCCATCAAAGTAACGGAGATCACTTTCGAGGAGGGACTGATACATGAATGACAAAATGTCACAGCAGGAAATCGACGAGATGATCCGTCAGGTTTCCAAAAAACAAGCAGCCTCTGAGGGGGTGCTGACGCCGATTGAAATCGATACATTGGGTGAGATCGGTAACATCAGCATGGGATCGGCAGCGACGGCCCTGCACGAAATACTAAACAGAAAAGTTTTGATTACAACACCCAGTGTTCGGGTCTGCACCCTTGAGCAGTTAGGTCGCGAGCATCCCTTGCCCTATGTGGTGGTTGATGTGCACTACACGGAAGGGTTGGCCGGAAACAACCTGTTTATCCTCAAAATGGATGATGTTAAGCTCATTGCTGACATCATGATGGGTGGTGAAGGGACACTTGAGGAAGGCGACCTATCTGAATTTCATATCAGTGCCATCAGTGAAGCCATGAACCAGATGATGGGAGGTGTGGCAACGGCCATGGCCGATCTGTTTGGCCGCCGGATTAATATTTCGCCGCCACGGGCCATGGTTATTCGCCTTTCTGATCAGAAAATCAGTGATTTGCTCAAGCCGAGTCAAGATGAACTTATTCAGATCAGTTTTCAAATGGAAATTGAAGGGCTGGTCAGTAGCAGCATTATGCAGCTGATGCCGCTTGACTTCGGCCGTCAGCTTGCGTCTGAGATTTTGAAGAAGAATGAAAAAGAGGATGAAAAATCAGCCGCAAAAAATCCCATGGCTGAAAGCCGTCTAAAAACGGATCAACAGCCATCGGTTGATGTTCGCCCCATCCAGCTGACGAGCTTCGATGAAGAAGGGGAGGAAGAAGGAGCCGAATCGAATCTGGACCTGATTCTTGATGTCCCCCTTCACGTCACCGTTGAATTGGGACGGTGCCGAAAGACAATCCAGGAAATCCTTGAATTGAATATCGGCTCTATCATTACGCTTGATCGGCTGGCCGGAGAACCGGTTGATGTCCTGGTCAACAATAAACAGATCGCACGCGGTGAAGTGATCGTCATCGAGGAAAATTACGGAATCCGCATCACAGAAATACTCACGGTGCAGAACCGTGTCAGGGCAACGCGGTCATGATGAGCCGTTCTTTTATCATTCAATGCACCCTCAGCGAAGATCCAATGCACATGGGGATGGACATCGTTCTCATTTTACTGGCGATGGCCGCCATTTTTGCCCTTGCCTGGTTGACAACCCGTGCCCTGTCAAAGAGGATGACCAAACAACAGAATGGAGAACAGCTTCACATGAAAGAACGCGTGATGCTGGGAAAAGACAGGCAGATTGTTTTGCTTCAGGTTGGAAAACAATTTTTCTTAGCTGGTGTGACGGCACAGAACATCCATTTCAGCCAAGTACTTGAAACGCCTGAGGAGATCGTTCAGTTCCCGGATTTCCTAAAGAATGAAGAGATGGGCAAGCCGGAGGAAAAGGAATCAGAGCATGAGTAATCAGATGATTTTTGTGCTGAGTGAAACGCAGAGCGTATTTCCGGATCTGCAAAGCGGGGAGATGCGCCTGCTATTGCTGCTTACCTTACTGGCTTTGATCCCGACTCTGTTGATCATGATGACCGGCTTTACACGCATTTTAATTGTTTTATCTTTCGTCCGTAACGCATTGGGTCTGCAACAAATGCCGCCCAATCAGATTCTCATTGGATTGGCCCTCATCCTGAATTTGTTTTTTATGGCTCCGATCGTGTCGGATATCCGTGAGGTGGCCTACGACCCATATGTAGCTGGCACCATCACGCAATCTGAGGCGCTTCAGAAGGGCATGGAGCCTTTGCGCGGCTTCATGATGAAACAGACGTATAAAAAGGATCTGGAGTTGTTCATGGATATGGCCGATATGAAATCGGTTCCGAGTGCTTCAGACATTCCGAACCGCGTGTTGATGCCCGCTTTTTTAACCAGCGAGCTGAAGCGTGCTTTTCAGATTGGATTTTTCATCTTCATCCCATTTTTGGTGATTGATATGATTGTCGCCAGTACGCTGATGTCAATGGGTATGATGATGCTGCCGCCAACCGTTATCTCTTTGCCTTTTAAAATTCTCTTATTTGTGTTGGTTGATGGATGGGATTTGGTGATCAAGACACTGTTCAACAGCTTTCTATAAAAAGGAGGGGCTATCTTGTCATCTGTAACCGTGATGCGAATCTTTCAGGATGCCATTGCAACTGTCATCAGTGTGAGTGCGCCGGTGCTTCTCGTTGGGCTGATTGTTGGTTTGCTGGTTTCTATTTTTCAGGCCATGACTCAGATCAATGAACAGACGCTGGTGTTCGTTCCCAAAATCATTGCCATTTTTTTGTCGCTTCTTTTATTTGGAAGCTGGATGCTGACGCGTCTTTGCGAATTTACCATTCGGCTGTTTGAGAGCATTGGTCAAGTGGTGAAGTAATTGGATGAGTTTGTGAAAGAATTAGTCAGGATCAGTCGGGAGCAACTGCCGCTCTTTCTCTTTGTCCTCGTCAGGATGAGCGGGTTGGTGCTTATCACGCCGATTTTCGGACACAGGAATGTTCCTTTGATGGCCAAGGTTGGTTTGAGCGTGATGCTCGCTTTACTGGTCGTGCCATTTTGTTCCGGACAGAATATTCGGACCGATTCCTTGTTGTCGATCACCGTTTCCATTCTGGGCGAATTCTGCGTTGGATTGATCCTGGGTTATCTTTCTCTTCTCTTTTTCAGCATTGGCCTGATGGCGGGTCAAATCATCGATGTTGAACTGGGATTGGGCATTGGCAGTATTTTCGACCCACAGATGGGGATGCAGTCTTCGATCAGCGGCATGTTTTTAGACTTGGGCCTGCTGCTCTATTTTCTGATCAGCAACGGTCACCATCGGCTGCTGCGGATCCTGGCAGGTTCCTTGCGGCAGGTTCCACCCGGGACGGTTCGTCTGACAGCTCAGCTGGCTCTGTTGGTTGCCGACAGCTTTTGCCGTTTTTTTGCCCTGACGGTCAGTCTGATGCTTCCCTTTATCTGCTCGGGCTTGCTAACCGAAGTCATCATGGGCATTTTGATGCGTGCCATGCCTCAGATGAATGCTTACATGGTCGGCATTCCTTTCAAGGTTCTGACCGGTTTGATTCTCCTTTTTTTGCTTCAACCGCTGTTTGCTCCTTTCTGCAATCTTGTCTTTGATCAATTGTTCGATGCGGCGACGAAAGCGTTACGGCTGATGGGAGGGACATCATGAGCAGTGACGAAAGAACAGAAAAGGCGACACCTAAAAAGAAGAAAGATGAACGTGAAAAAGGCCATGTGATGCAAAGCCGCGACCTCAGCACAGCCGTTCAGCTGGTTCTTTTGATTTTTATCATGAGCACAGCGCTGACTCAAATGAATACGCAGTTACTTTCTATGGTCCACATTCAGTTGACATCAGGCGTCCGCTTTGATCAGGCTTTATCAATCAATCAAGTCATGGATACTTATCGTCAGGTCATTGGAATGATTTTCAAGATTCTATTGCCGATTCTGGCAACAGCCGTCCTTGGCTCACTCGCCATTCATCTGATTCAAACGCGGTTTTTAGTGACAACGAAGACTTTAGCGGTAAAGGCCGACCGGATCAACCCAATCAGCGGCTTCAAACGAATGTTCTCCATACAATCTGTTGTCGCTTGCCTTCAGTCAATCCTTAAAATCGTTGTTCTTGTTTTGATGATTCAAAGCCCTTTTAAAAAAGCGTTGAAACAGGCGGTTTTTTTGATCCGCTATCCGATCGGCCAATCTGTTTCTATGCTGATTGAAACACTGTTTGATCTGGCTTTACTCAGCGCCTTTGTTTTACTTGGTCTTTCCCTGATCGATGTGCTGTATCAATGGTGGCAATATGAAAAAGGTCTTCGCATGACAAAACAAGAAATTAAAGACGAATTTAAGCAGTTGGACGGTGATCCGCAAACCAAAAGCCGGATTCGTTCGGTTCAGCGGCAAATGGCCACGCGGCG
>JAGPFK010000030.1 GCA_018056585.1 Clostridia bacterium
CTTTGAGACCATCCAGGATGTGTTGAATGAACTCTTTCACTAAAATCACCGCTCAACCCGAGCAGCAACAGGTTCAACACGGCTGACACGAATGATGACTTTGGCAACAGGAATGCCGGTGTACCGCTCGACATCTTTCTTGATGCGATCCTGTACCTTGGCCATCATGACCGGTACTTCAACGTCAGAATAAAGGACCGCATTGAGTAAAATGGTTATTTTATCTCCTTTTGCAGGAGCAACTTTAGCTTTGGCGGATTTAATGCCGCACTGAGCTGTTCTGGCCGAATTGAGCGCAATGCTTTCAATGGCATCAACGCCGATATCAATGGTTCCAATTTCCGAGGTCCGGACCCGAGAGCGACGCAAACGGCCGCTCAGAATACTGTAGACCAGTCCAGAGAGACATAAAATAAGGACGGCCAACCAAAAAACAATCGCAATGATTTGGTAGGTTCGCTGGTCGCGAAGATAGGTTACCAAAATAATCATCTGACTCAAAACGTCATTATTAATCATCATGAGCAGAAAAATAAGCGAAAAGACGGAAAGCAAAAAAGTCAAAACAATAAAGGCGAACCGGATAAATGCGTTCAAGAATGCTCCGCCTCCTTTTCCACGACACCTTTTACATGAACATGAACCGCTTCCACCAGAAGCCCGGTATACTTTTCCACATCTGCCTTAACACGTTCCTGTATCGACCAGGCCACTTCAGGGATGATGGTTCCATAATAGACAATCGGGTAAACCGTGATCGTGACAGCATCTTCATTTCCTTCATGAAACACAACTTTGACGCCTTTACCCTCATGTTCGATGCCAAAAGCTTCTTTCATCGTTACGATTGTACCGGATTCCAGGCTCGCTACACCCTCCGCCTGCATGGCCGCTTCTGCGGCATACTGGGCAACAAAGCCCTGAGACATCGTTCGTTCTCCCCTGATAGACGCGTGCGGATAAGTTTTTTGCATGGCGACTCAGGCCCGCTCCATGTACTCGCCTGTACGCGTATCGATGCGAATGCGTTCGCCTTCATTAATAAACAAGGGGACTTTCACAATCGCGCCGGTTTCTACAACGGCATTCTTTGTGACATTCGTGGCTGTATCACCTTTAACGCCTGGTTCGCACTCGATGACTTCCAGCTCAACGAAGGTTGGCGGCTCGATGCCTAAAATCTCGCCTTTGTATGACAGAACCCTGCAGACCATACCTTCTTTTAGAAACTTAAGCGCATCACCCAACATGTCGCTCGTGAAAGGCACTTGTTCATAGGTTTCAACATCCATAAAATAATGCAAATCGCCGTCTTTATATAAATAGGTCATATCGGAGCGATCCAGCTGGGCGCGCTCGAATTTTTCATTTGGGTTGAAGCTGCGTTCGACAACGCTCCCTGTTTTTAAATTTCGGTATTTGGTTCTGACAAATGCCGATCCTTTTCCAGGTTTAACATGCTGAAATTCGATGACCTGGTAGACCTGACCATCCATTTCAAAGGTGACGCCATTGCGAAATTCACCTGCACTGATCATGATTTATATCCCCCCATGTGTTTTATAGCCAGAAAATCATTTAAGATTGGCTGTCTTTCATGTGTGAATTGTAACACATACGGACGAAATGCGTAAAGATCAAGAAAAATTCCGCATCAGGTATGGCGATCCGTCTGTTCACTTTTGGGATTGAGTTTCTCCTGATTGGTCCGCACTGGACGATCGATCTTCAGCCGATAGTGTTTTTTTACTCCTTTTTCAACCAATCGCTTCATACGAACATGAAAAGCTTCCTGCCGATTACGCGGCTGAACCAGTACAGCCAGACAGCCGGCTCGCCTGGCACAAATAACATCGGTTAAAATCTGATCCCCAATGATGACCACTTGTTCCGGCTTGACACCAGCTGACCGGCAGATTTCCATCATGGCTTTTGTTGAAGGTTTTTTTGCCGAAGCCACAAAGGGAATCTTTAGCGTGGAAGCGTAAGATTTGATGCGTTCAGGCCTTGCGTTTGACAAAATGTAGCAGGAAAGCCCGGCTTCATTCGCGCGTGAAATGGCTCGGTGTGCGTAATCATCTGCCTGATGCGCGCCATGATAAGCCAAGGTGTTATCCACATCGATCAGAATCAAGTGATAACCATTTTTATAAAAGGCGTTAAAATCCAGGTCATCCAGCGAGGCGCAATACAAATCAGGCTTCAGATATCGATTTATTTTCGAAAACATCACTCGGTCGGTCCATCCTTAGTCTTTTTACACGTTATGCTTAAGTATAGTTTTTGTTCCGTTATCTTTCAACCATCACGGCTTATCCTTTGGGTCCGTGAAAAGCATATCGTTCAAAGCGTTTCTTATGACCATCGGTAACATGAATTTCCTGCTTATACCTGTGTTTTGGCTGATGTATTTTATTGAGCCCTCTTTAGCATATGGATTCATTTAACAGAAAAAGCTGCAAGCGAGTCAAAATGGTAAGGCAGCGAATGCCGAAAACCTGAAGATTATACCGGTATCTTTTGGCTTTGAACCTGATCATATGGGGTCCATTTTTGTATCTGCAGTTTTGATTTGAATCTATGCGTTCAAACTGGCTGTTTCGTCTGGAGACACATTTTCTTTGATCAGTGGAATAAATCGGCATTATTTCATTCGTTTTTCTATTTCACTCATTCGACGCATGATCACTTTCGATTCGCTTTCCATTTCTGAGACAATTCTTTTCAATGCCACGGAAAGGACAGAAAAAAGCAGTGGTATGCACAGGATGATCATTGCGACAAAAATAAAATATCGTCTGTAATCGCTATACTCCAGCATCTGATAAAAAAGAACCATATTGAATATCGCATCCAGGCCGGAAATAACTGCAAAAGCAATCATCATATTCGAAAATTTATTCAGTTCAGAAAACATATCTTCTCCTTATCAGGTCGTTTTAGAGATAAAGTATAGCACCGGGCCTTCTCTTAATAAAGCGTCTGATTGAACAATTTCAAATCCACAAGTTAAAGTGCAACGTCTGTGACAGCTTCCACCAGCAAGGATTTGCTTCGCCATTTACATGACCGAAGCGCCAATTGATTCTGTGTGCCGCCATCGATGGCCGCGGTTTCGCTGTATTGCTCCGGCATGCTCTTCGGTACCCCATCAACTGCCAAGTGACGGCAACAATGGAGGTACTAAACCCGATTCTTGAGTCTTGTCTGTGGTCGCCTTCACAAGCCTACTTCATATATTGAGATCCATAATTGAGAAACCACAGTGATCAACAGGACGACCAGCAGGGAAATGCCGATCTGAATGTTCTGATGCCCTTTCCCCGAAAATCAGGCTGTTTTTCCATATAGAAATCTTTGATATCAT
Organism: Clostridia bacterium; assembly: GCA_018056585.1. GTDB lineage: Bacteria > Bacillota > Clostridia > Saccharofermentanales > UBA5734 > JAAYBY01. The sequence goes on from JAGPFK010000030.1 coordinate 3,368, forward strand.
CATCCCGCATCAACTGTGGTGAGCCAGGCATCAGTTTCTCGACATTTTCCTTAAGCGCCGTCTTGCGTTCCAGACGATTCAGCGCGAAGGGAGATCCTGGTTTCAATGTTTTTTCAACCACTGGTTGAAATGGTCCTTTTGCTTGACTATAATTGGATTGTTTAGGGGGAACACTTTTATGTATAAAGTCTGTAAATTCGGCGGATCTTCCCTTGCGAACGGTGAACAGATCCGTAAAGTCTGTAGTATCATGCTCAGTGATCCGTCCCGGCGGATCATGGTCGTTTCTGCGCCTGGAAAAAGAAACCGCGATGATTTGAAAGTAACGGATTTACTCATCGCTTTAGCCAACGCACGCATCAGCGGTTATGACGCCCAAAAAGAATACCGGGCTGTCATTGATCGATTTTCGGCTATTGCCTCTGAGTTGGAACTGCAACAGCCTATCATTGATGAGATTTCGTCTGATCTGAAAGAACGAATAGAAAGCGATCACACCAGTTCCATGCGCTATCTGGATGAAATCAAAGCTGCCGGTGAAGACTACTGCGCGCGCATCGTTGCCAATTATCTTCAAAGCATTGGGCGCCAGGCACGGTATGTCCATCCAAAAGACGCCGGCTTGTTGTTAACAGAAGAATATGGAAATGCGCAGGTTCTGCCCGAGTCCTATGAGCGTTTGCGTGCCTTACGCTTTATCCCGGATATTGTTGTTTTTCCCGGTTTTTTTGGATACTCACCTTCCGGCCGGATTGTGACATTTCCAAGAGGCGGATCAGACATCACGGGTTCTATCTTGGCCGCTGCGACGGATGCTGATGTTTATGAGAATTGGACGGATGTTGATTCCGTTTATTCTGTTAACCCGTCTTTGGTCAGTCATCCCCATCCCATTTATGAGATTACATACGACGAGATGCGTGAATTAGCTTACGCTGGATTTTCTGTTTTGCATGAGGAAGCACTCATACCGGTATACCGAAAGGGCATACCGGTTCATATCCGGAATACAAACAATCCGTCTGCTCGCGGAACAATGATCGTGAAAAACAGGGCCAATTTTGACGGTGTGGTGACCGGCATTGCCGGCGCAAAGGGATTTTGTTCTTTGCATCTCAGTAAGTATCTGATGAACCGTGAGGTGGGTTTTGCGCTCAAAGTGCTGAAAATTCTGGCCGATGAGCACCTGCCTTTTGAGCATATGCCGTCCGGGATTGATTCCTTGTCAATCATTCTTCGCAAGGAGTTGTTTACCCCAGATAAAGAAAAGATCATAACAGACCGGTTGATTCATGAATTGGGAATCGAAAATGTTTCTGTCAGTCGCAATTTAGCCATCGTGATGATTGTTGGAGAAGCCATGGCCCGGACAGTGGGCGTGACAGCCAGAGCCGCGACGGCTCTCAGTAAAGCCGGCGTTAACTTAGAAATCATCAATCAGGGCTCATCTGAAATCAGTGTGATGTTCGGTGTGCGCGAGGAATATTGCAATTATGCCGTCAAGGAACTCTACAAGGAGTTTTTTCAGCGTTAGAAGTGAGAACGGTCAATGTCCTCGTGATGACCGGTCATAAATTTGATTTGCATCAAAAAAACGTTCAAGGCCAAACTGTCGGCTGTTCCGCAACGTATACCCGTTGATCGGAACTTTGTCCACATAAAAATAGCGGTCCCCTTCATATAGGTAAGCCGAAGCGCCAATGCCGCCAAACAGAATAAATCCTTTATCTTTTAAATAGTCTGCCCGCTCGTCGGAACCGTTGATATAGGCTCCGTTTGGATAATGAAGCATGGTGACCGGGCCGGTCAGACGGCCGACCTGATCCAGCCATTTTTCAGTATCGGCTTGTATGTTTTTTAGATCTTGATCGCGAGCGTTGATAAAGCCATAGGTTGATGACGCAAATTTCCAGCCGGTTTCCGTAAGACGCAAGATGATCTCTTTGACTGCTTTCTTGTTTTCAGCAAGCTCTGCATCACTGGGTGACAGCTTGGCCATGCCATGGCTTTCCAGAGCCTGATTTCGATCCTCGAGCTGATCACGATTGGTGACATAACCGAAGATGCATTCATAACCAGTCAGGGAAATCGTGCCTTTGGCCCCGTCCAGCGAAAAGTCAGGATGTTTTGTAACAAACTGATCCAGAAGGCCGATGGCTTCCCCGTTGCGATCTACGATTTTCTCTCCGGATGCATCCAGGACCTCTGCCGCTACCTCGCCTTTTTCATCCAGTACAAGATTCCACGCGTTGCCTGTTTCACGCCTGGTTACGTAATAATTGAGTCCTTCCAGAACCAGAACCAATGGTTTTTTCCCAGGAGGCAGCCACAATGGCTTTCGTATCCGGCTTTCATCGTAAAAGGCGTCGCCATCGATCAGGATATACTGGTTCTCATACAGCGCATCGAGCATGGTGCAAAACTCCGATACCGTCAGCATGGAGTCATCCGCCGCAGCCGCATACGCATCGCCGTCAAAAGCCAGGGCGGTGTTGTTGATCAAAGGTTTTACGGTGATGAATTCAATGGCTCCTTCATACAAAACCAATTGCTCCGGCAGATAAGGCTTTATTGACTGAAGGGCTTCTTCAATGGCCGCCTTTTCCGGAAAGACGGCCAAAAGCGCAGTTAAAGACTCTTTTGCTGAAAGATACCGGCCGCCTTTAATGTATTTTTCGGCCTCATCCAGAAGCGGTTGATACATGATTTCTTTACATTGTTCCATTTGCAACCGTATCTGCTCTTTTGTAAACGGTCCTAACCCTTCTGTTTCCAGCAATGCCTGGTACCCGGCCCAAGCGGTCCAGTAGTGTTCTTTTTCAAGATTTTCATTTGCTTTTGCGGCATCCAGCCTGATTTTTGCCATCTGATCAAATTCTTCAGAAATTCCGGCTACGCCCTGACTGATGTTATCGAGTTCTGACAGGCTTGAAAAAGCCCTGGAAACAACAGCGAGGTCAACTTCTGAAAACAGATAATCATGAGCTAACGCGCGAAGGCAGGCGATCATGGGCGCGGCTGATAATTCAGCAAGGCCGGACACAAGCGCAACATCCTGATCTGACAGTGGATTCCCTGCGGTCAGGCGCTTTTCAATGCCATCCAGTTTTTCTTTGATCATCTGGTCCATGTCGGTCAGTACGGTCTGATACTGTGCGGCATGAGCGGAGACAGAATTGACCGACAACGCTTTTTCTCTGACTTGCCGATAAAGCGTCACGGCTGTTTCATAGGAGCCTTCATCGAGTGCTTGTTGAAATGATTCCAGAGCAGACTCTGCCTTTTCATTTTTCAGATAAAGAACAGCGCCCGTTATCAGCGATCCAATCAGGGCCAGGCACAAGACACCGATAAAGAAGCGCCGTAGCCATGGACTTTCACTTTTTTCTGTTTGTGTAGAAAGGATGCTGCCCATTTAAATCCCTTCAAGACGAAGTTGACGATCAGAGAGTGTATCTTCCTTTAAATAGGTGCCTACGGCCGGGATGGTCTTTTTTCTGTAATAGGCATCATCTTTGATATTCGATTCACAGAGGCGATGGCAATTCGTCATGTAACTGCCTTTCTTTGAAAGGAGGACCTGAACCCCCTGATTGGTCCGGGTTGTTTTTTCCGGAATCTGACTGCTGTTGAAAATCAGAACCTTGCGGATGCTGCTGACCGCGACAAAATCTTCATCTTTTTCAAGGAAAAAGAGACGCACGGCCGGCGATGCTGTACTGTACGCTTTAATTAGTTTGCGCCTGTTGGTTTTTGTCTCATAGGCTTTCATTGGGATACGCGTGAATTTGCCATTTTCAAATCCGATCAGGAGATGGCCTGAATAATCATCGGTCAGATGAATGAAAATAATCCGCTCCCCTTCCTCCAGTTCCAGAAGATTAGGCGTGTACTCCCCTAAATCAGAAGGCTTATGGTCTTTAATATCATAACATTTCATTTTATAAACAATGCCCCGGTCTGAAAATAACAACACATCGGATTTATTCCTGCCCTCGATATCCTGAATAATCCGATCTTGCGCTTTTGTTTTTAATTCGCCTGCGCTGCGCAGAGAAGTCAGAGCCAGCTTTTTAAGATAGCCGTGCTCCGTTAAAAAGAGCCGCAGATTGTAATCTTCGATAAACAATTCATCATCAAAGGTCTCTATTTTTTCGGTCCGAACGAGACGTGTTTGCCGCTTGATTCCATATTTTACAGCAATTTGTTCGAGTGTGTCGCAAATCAAGTCGTCTATTTTCTTTTTGTCTTCCAGCATCTCATGCAAATGATCAATTTCTTCTCTCATCGTTTTGATGTCTGCGGTCCGCTCCAGAATGTATTGGCGATTGAGCTGTTTGAGTTTGATTTCAGCCACGAATTCCGCCTGGATCTGATCGATGCCAAAACCATCCATTAAGTTTGAGATCACAGCTGATTCCTTTTCAGTATGCCGGATGATCCGGATGGCTTGATCGATATCGAGCAAAATCTTTTCAAGACCCAGTAAGAGATGCAGCCTTTCCTGTTTTTTATTGAGATCAAAGGCAATTTCACGACGGATGCAGGCCAGGCGCCAGTTGATCCATTCGCCTAAAATAGCCTTGATGCCCAGAACACGGGGTGTCCCGTTGATCAAGATGTTAAAATTGCAAGGGAAAGCGGATTCCAGGGATGTGAAGCGGAAGAGTTTTTGCATCAAGGCATCCGGATCGGCCGATCGTTTATACTCCAGGGTGATTTTCAGCCCATTCAGATCCGTTTCATCACGAATATCTGTGATTTCACGGATCTTGCCTCGTTTTATCAGCGATGAAACATCATCAATAATGGCTTCGACTGTCGTTGTATAAGGGATTTGCAGGATTTCAATCAGGTTGTTGTCCCGATCAGCCCGCCAGCTTGCGCGCAGTTTAAAGCTGCCTCTGCCTGTCCGATAAATTTTTTCCATCTCTTTTCGGTCATAGATCAGTTCCGCGCCTGTCGAAAAATCGGGGGCAGGCATGATGGATAACAAATCTGCGTCCGGATCGTGAATCAGAGCGATGGTAGCGCGACAGACCTCCGCCAGGTTAAAGGAACAAATGTTGCTGGCCATGCCAACCGCAATGCCTTGGTTGCTGTTGACCAGAATGGATGGGAACGCGGCCGGAAGCAAAACCGGCTCCTTCATCGTCCCATCGTAGTTGTCCGCGAAATCAACACAATCTTTGTCGAGACCGCGGAAAATATCCTCACAAATCCGGTCCAGCCGCACTTCTGTGTAACGGGCCGCCGCATATTGCATGTCGCGTGAATATTGCCGGCCAAAATTTCCTTTTGAATCGACGTAGGGATGCAGCAGAGCGCCGTTGCCACGTGTCAGACGAACCAGCGTTTCGTAGATGGCCTGATCGCCATGCGGATTCAGTTTCATGGTCTGCCCGACCACATTGGCCGATTTGGTCCGGGGACCGTTCAGGAGTCCCATGCGGTACATGGTGTAGAGGAGTTTGCGGTGAGACGGTTTAAACCCGTCAATTTCAGGGATGGCGCGCGACACAATGACGCTCATCGCATAAGGCATATAATTTTCAAAAAGTGTTTCAGTGATCGGTTGCTGTACCGGATTTTTCTCAGATGTTGACATTGATTCCTCCCATGCCGATGATCAGCCGATGTCCAGCATGTCAAGATAACGATAACCGTTTTGCTCAATATGAACCTTTCGGCCAGCCAGATTATCCCCTAAAAGCATATCAAAGACATCAAGCGTCTGCTCTGCATCTTCCGGCATCACCTGTATCAATCGCCTGGTGGCCGGATTCATTGTTGTTTCCCACATCATTTCCGGCTCATTTTCGCCAAGTCCTTTGGAACGCTGCAACGTGTAGTGCCCGGAACCAATGCGCCGCAACAGATCGCTTTTTTCCTTTTCGTTGTAAGCAAAATACGTTTTCTCCTGCTTTTTTGTTTTGTAAGTAATTTCAAACAACGGCGATTCGGCAATAAAAACCTTGCCGGACTGGATCAGTTTGGGCGTCAGACGATAAAGCATCGCCAGGATCAACGTTCTGATCTGATACCCATCGACATCGGCATCGGTGCAGATAATGATCTTGCTCCAGCGCAGGCCGTTCATATCAAAAGCCGATAAAT
>JAGPFK010000031.1 GCA_018056585.1 Clostridia bacterium
TTCCAGGCGCCTCGCGCAGGTTCAGCCGTCGTGCTGAGACCACCAGTTGAACAGGCGGTTCAGTGGGAACAGGCGTAACCGTCGGGGCTGCGGTGGGCGTCGGCTGTCTGGTCGGAGTCGGCACAGGCGTTGTCTCCGTTAAGGTGCTCCTGGATGTTTCCGGCTGGCCGCCCCAAATGCCCATGGCTTTTCCTGCGGCAAAAACGGACAGGATCAAAATAAGAGCGGTGATCAGGATCAAAGCCGGCCTGAAAGCCCGGCTCGATTGAAGCTGATCCCAGAAAGCCAGGGGTTGACTCGTTTTTTCTTTTTCTTTGCCGGTCATGCATTCTGAATCAGAATTTGGCACGGAATTGGCTTCTTTTGTTTCGGCGCGCGTGTTCAGCCGGCCGGACAAACGATTGCCCAAAAAGGAACGATCCGCCGGAATTCGATAATCAGCTTCTTTTTTCTGTATGTCGACGGCCATCCACGATGATTCGCGTTGATAGCCTCGCTGCTTTGCGATGCGGATCAATTCGCTCATTTTAGCCGGGAGCTGACGAAGTCCTGTCAGCAGGTCAACCACCTCATCAGGCTCGAAAAAAGACGGCAGATCCGGCGGTAAAAACAGGTAGATATCAGATTCATGAAGTTTCAGCGTATAGTAATCGTGCAGGTCATGATAAGCCTGTGAAAAAATCGGGTTCTGAAAGGCGATGGGACAGAGTTTATGCAGCTCCGATCCACGCAGCAGATAAATCCCGAATTCATTCGGCATCCAGGCATAAAGACGCATCTGGTCGTAGCAGATCATTAAATCTGGCTGCAATTTGTATTGAGTCAGTAATGTATTTAATTCTGTGCAGCCCCGGCGCATGAAAACCGGTAAAAAGGATTCCCAACGGGACAGAGTTTGTTTCTGCCGTGACAGCTCCGCCTCATTTTCGTCTTTACGGATTCCGATGATAAACTGAATGGGTTTATGGCTGGTTTGAATATGAATATTCTGTGAAGAATTGGACAGCAACCCAAGCCGGGCGTCATTTGCCAGGCAGGTTGCCTTCTGCAGGTCCTCACTGCTGATACAAACGGTCAGGGCTGCTTTGATCACATTTGATTCCTCCTGCGTACTTTGCATCATTGATTAATCTCATTGTACCTTAAAGAACACAAAAATCCCATATTCAGCTCAGGTTATAATCAAAGCGTCAACTTATGGTAAAATAACATCAAGTATAGGGATCCGGTGATGGGATGTGAAATCAAATGGATCCAAAAGAGAAATTACAGAAAATTCGTCAAAATGTTGGTAAAATATTGGTTGGCCGGCCGGAGACCATCGATTTATTAATGACTGCGCTGCTCTGTGAAGGCCATGTCTTGATTGAAGATGTGCCCGGCGTCGGCAAGACAACCTTGGCTCAAGCCTTTGCACGATCATTGGATTTGAGTTTTAAACGCATTCAGTTTACGCCAGATGTCCTGCCTTCCGATATTACAGGCTATCATTTATATCAACTGGAAAAAAATGAGATGGTTTACCACGAAGGGGCCATCATGAGCCAGATTATTCTTGCTGATGAAATCAATCGAAGCAGTCCAAAAACGCAATCCAGTTTGCTCGAGGTCATGGAGGAACGTCAAGTCACGGTCGATGGCGTTACACGTTTGGTGCCTCAGCCCTTTATGGTTCTGGCCACACAAAATCCAATCGAATTTGCCGGCACTTTCCCTTTGCCTGAAGCGCAGCTGGATCGCTTTCTCATGAGAATGTCGATCGGCTACCCCACTCATCAGGAAGAACTTCATATTTTGAATCGTCATCTCCATCCGCCCAGATGGCAGGATTTAGAACCGGTGTTGTCTCCGGATGAATTGAAAGAACTTCAAAACATGACACGTCAAGTCATTGTTTCCGGTCCGGTGATGGATTATATCGTAAAAATCTCACAAAAAACACGCGAACATGAGTCGATTGCACTCGGCATCAGTCCGCGCGGCAGCATCGCTTTGATGCATGCGGCCCGCGCAAGTGCCTGCCTATCGGGTCGGGACTTTGTGATCCCGGATGATGTGCAAAAACTTGTTCTGCCCGTGTTGACGCACCGTCTGGTTCTTCGGCCAGAAGCGGCTTTATCCAGCCAGGCGGCCGAACGCCTTCTCAGGGACCTTGTCCGCCTCATGCCGGTTCCTGCCGTAACATGATCCGGCATCGGGTCGTTTTTTATGGGTTGGCCGCTTTGCTCCTGATCGCAGGGCTGTTGACAGGCAGCCGCGTCTTTTATGTGCTTTTGTTCGGTCAGGGTTCTTTGCTGCTTTGCATCCTGATTCTTAATTTATGGGCTATATCAACCTTTACCTACACACAGGAGCTGAGTCAGGAAAAGACGCTGCGCGGCCGGCCTGTGATCCTTTCATTTTCCATTCACAATGAAAAACCCATTCCGTTTCCTTTGATGCGCATCAGGCTCCATGTGGCCGATGAACGATTGCATCGGGATCTGTCATTTAATCTTGCGCCTTACAGTTATCTTTCTTTTGAAGAAGAAATGGCCTGCCCCTATCGGGGTTCCTATGAGGTTGGCATGACTTTGATGGACTGCCTGGATCTGTTCGGCCTCATACGGCTGCCCTTTGATATGCGGCTTCTTCCCTACTATCGCATGAAGCAGCTGCTCGTATATCCGCGGCTTGTTGAACTGAAGCGCCTCGATATGCCGGCTTTGGATTCCCCGCATTTTACCCGGCATTTAAATCTGACCGAGGACCCGGATTATCCTTACTCCATGGTACGGACCTATCGTCCAGGTGACGCCGCCAAACAAATCCACTGGAAAGTTTCCATGCGACAGCGCAAACTGATGACACGCGTGTATGAAAAAGCAACGGAACCAGATGTTTTGCTGATCCTTGATCTTCATCCAGGTGGCTATGAGGGAGAAAGTGCCCTGCAGGCTCAGGATATCTTTTGCGAGTGTGCCACCGCGCTTTGCTATTTTCTGCTTCGGCAGAACCGTCGGATTCTCATCTCTGCCTGTGGTCAGACAGAACGACGTTTGAGTGGATCTGGGATGAAAGACTTTCAGGCGATTTATCGCTTTTTAGCAGCTGTTCAGTTTGACGGACAACAAGCATTTATGAAGCAAGTTCGGCAAAGTCTTTCTGAGGGGGGGAATCTTCAGGCCCGCATTATCCTGACCACGCGAATTGAAACAGATATCGCACGACTTCTGGGACCCAATCGTCTAAACCGGACCGCTTCTTATCTGTTGGTTGCTGGCCCAGCACGTGACAGGCCGGAAGAAGCAAGATTAGCCGGTTTATTTCGACAAGCCGGTCTGCCCATCTGGTTTATCCACTACGGGGACGATTTATCTATCATTTTACAGGGTGAAACGTGAAGCAGCGTTTTTGGACATCAAAAGGGGCTCTTCTTTTGATTGATGGGCTGATTTGCGCCACTGTGACCCTGGGCCTGGTCAAGCCGCTGTTTTACGACCGTGGCATCGATCCCGGCTGGATGCCTGTTTTAGCGGGCGCTCTGCTTTCTTCAGCTTTGGTTTTGTTATTGAGTTTGCGCTGGTGGATTTTACCGGCCATCGTTCTTTTTGTGGGTCTCCCTGGCTTTTTTATCCTGGTTCGGCTTGAACTTCTGAATGACTGGGCTCAGGCTTTGATTCGCTTTTTGACCTGGGCCGGACAACGTTTGATACTCGGCGGCCCAGAACCCGAGTTTTCATTCTGGTTGATTATTTTGCGGTTTTTGATCTCTATTTGTGTCAGTGCCATCTTATACACGCTGATTCATCGGTTTTCTCATCTCTTTTTGACCGCCCTTTTTGTTTTGCCAGGTATCATTTTGTTTCTCATCGCGCATCCATCGGCTGTCGCACAAGTTCTGCCAGCCATGGCCGGGCTCATGGCGCTGATGCCGGCAAGCCTTGTCCAATACGTAAAAAAGCAGGAGCCTCAAGCTGCCATTCCCCGTGCCCCTTTGCAATGGCTGGCTTTGCCGGTCGCTTTGATCAGCGTATGGATGGGGCTGTGGCTGACGCCGGAAGACACAAGCCATTGGCAGCAGCAAGATTGGGTGAATCGATTTTATGATCTGCGCGACTTTTTTCAGAATCAAACAGGATTGACCCGTAGCTGGCAGCCGTTTGATCTGGCTCTGGCTGGCTTTCAATCCTCTGAAAAACAGCTTGGCGGACCGATTCGTCCGTCCGATCAAGTGTTTATCGATGTAAAGGCGGAAGATTCGGTCTTGCTGCGCGGAGTAACCCGAACCCTTTACGAAAAAAACCGCTGGCGCTCTCCACCGCACCAGGTTTATCGGCTGGACAGTCCGCTGTGGCGTTTAACCAAAAGACAGGTGTTTGTCGAAGATTTGCCTGCCGGCGCTGAAGGCCGCCGATTTAAAGAGCAATATACCCGACAGTTAACATTGGAACTTTCACCGCGAACCCGGACGCAGACGACCATTTTTTCTGCGGGACGGCTGGAAGCTCTGTCCTGGCCGGACAGTCGGGATTACCCGCCCTATTTTACCATTGATGGCGATTTGTTTGTTTTCAAAAGTTTGCCGCCCAATCCGACGTACCAAATCACCGTCACCCTATGGGAGCGCAGCAAGCCCGGCTTCAACGAAGCCATCAACTTGTTATCGACTTCTCCTGTTTGCAGCCGCGATCCGTATTGGGCCGCTGTATCAAGCCGGTATCTGCAGCTTCCGGACGATCTGCCTTTGGTTGTCAGAGAAACGGCAAAACAACTGACGGCAAGCGGAACATCTCCTTATGAGAAAGCGGTTCTGCTGGAGCATTACTTAATGGAACAAGGCATATATACGCTCGAACCTGAAGATCCGCCGGAAGGAATGGATTTTGTCGCGTCCTTTTTGAGGGAAAAAAGCGGCTACTGCGTTCATTTTGCTACAGCTATGACGGTCATGGCCCGGGCCATCGGCCTGCCAGCCCGCTATGTGGAAGGGTTTGCCCTGGAAGCGGTCAATGGTTCAGAAAATGCCTTTCGTGCGACAGGAAAAACAGCTCATGCCTGGTGCGAAATTTATTTACAGGGAATTGGGTGGCTGACTTTTGATCCAACGCCGCCAGGACGGGAAAATCCACCGGAAGAACCGCCTCTGCCAACAGAAGAGCCCACCCCAACACCCGAAAAACCAACGGCCCAGCCGACCCCACCTCCTTTGGAGCCGACCCCTCAAAAAGCAAGCGGAACCGGCTGGTTGATTTTATTTTGCGGCCTCCTGCTTGTGGTTTTGCTTTTCCATTTCTTCTTCCATTCCATCACTCGTCAATATCTGCATCAACTGAGGCCCTTGGCCATGCACCGACACTTCCCTGATCCGGCCATCTGCCTGGATGTTGCCTACCAGGATATTTTACACCAATTCAGCCTGATCGATGTCTGCCCGGAAACAGGGGAAACCCTGTCTGCTTTTGCGCAAAGAGCCAACCATTATCTCCGATTCGAAAATATGCATCTCTCTGATCTTTTTTGGCCGGTGATCCGATGGCGTTACGGTCAAAAAGAACCCACCCCTGCCGAGGTGGATGCACTCCTTGACCTCAGAATCCGTCTGGATGATAGGCTGCGTGAAAACTTCTCAAAAGCAGCCTGGTTCTTGAAGCGGGTTTGGCCTGGTTATCGATTCATAAAAAATCAAAGAAAGCTTTATGAAAAAAGTCAGTCGAAATGAAAAATCATCAAGAACTTTTCATGCGGCTGTGCACAGCTTCGTGATAAATATCCGCAAATGCCATTGAAGCCAGGATCATAAAAACCGGGAGAACAAAATAATGATAGCGGTTCTGCCATTCAAGAATCATGTGAAGCAGCGCAGTACCAATAAAAATCAACATCAGTACATGAGTCGGGCCGATTTCCCTTTGCTTAAATGATCTCATACCCAAGACGGCAGACAAAAACAGGGTCACAAGATAAATGTCATTGTTCCATGGCGTAATGGTTTGAATCAAATGTTGCCGTTCTGACGTCAAATTGCCTTGCTGATCAAGTAAGAACGTTGCCCAGGAGGCCGCGTAATCGTCATTTCCCCAAAGAAATGTGAATTTCTCAAGAGACAGATTTAAAACCCCGATCGGATTGCTCTTTATCCGGCTGAGTGCAACGGAGAGGCAAGCTTGATGCGCTTTTTCAGCAGAATGCGTAGCCGCAAACTGATTGGTCAAAAAATCCGCATCTTGCTGGTTCCATGCGCCTTTCGCGTCAATATGAACACCAACCATGAGATTGAAGCCGAAAGAAGTGCTCATACCCGGCAATTCATAAGCAATTGTTTTGGAGATAGCCGTGGACACCAGCTGGCTACAGATCATGAAGCTGAACAAGATAATGAGCGCACGAAACCATCCTTGGCAAGCAGCGCAACGCAGTTTTCCATTCAACATCTTTTCACTTTTATCGAATTGGACACGCATGGTAATCAGACATAAGATGACTGCGATCAAAAGGATGATGGCTTGCGGCCGTACAGCATTCGTCAAAGAGATTAAAACGCCCAACAGGACACAAAGAATGATGGAACCTTCAATATGGTTGAGTTTGGCCGGGTAGCGAAACAAATAAATAAAAAGCCATATACAAAAAAGAAACATGCATGTAAAGACAGGCTCGGAGGCAAGGATCGTACCGTATAAAATCTGAGATGGCCAGAAGGCTGCCGCAAGCAATGCGATGACACCGCCCAGTCGGCCACAGAGCGTGCGGGAAATCCGATAGGTCAGAAAGACAGAAAGCAGACTCGCCGCCATATTGAAATAAAGGCCGGCTTTTAGCGATGGTCCTGTGATTCTGAACAGGAGAGACAAAATAAACGGAAAGCCGACGACATGTGGAAATTCTGCAATGTAGCTACAGTAGTCAGAAGTCCCAAGCTTCCCTTTGGACAGCAATTCGGCAACTTGAAAATACACCTGATAATCCGATGAGGGTAAAATTGGGAAACGTTCGATAACCCAAATTCTGAGGATCGCACTGGCTAGTATGACGACCCCAACCACGATGCGCTCTATGATTACACTGCGCCGGTCCCCCAACGGTAATAAATCCGAAAGGTTCAGATGGGCCAAAATATTGGACATGAGATAGACAAATATCAAAGCCAATCCCAAAACGCACAAGGTACCCCCGTACCAGAGATAGGGGTATGTTTTTCCCTCAGCCATATTGATTAATCCGCTGAAAAGAGCATAAGCGGAAAAGATCTCAAAAATGATCAAAATAAGACAGATCCAATTTTTCTTTGTAAACAAGCTTCTTTCTCCTAAACGCATCCGTTCATCCATCAAAATAATGAACGGAAGTTCTATTTGGATCTTTTACAAACAGACACGACCAAGGTCATCCATTTCAATTGATGAAGGACGACCCTTTAACGCTTCATTTGAAAGGAAGAAGCATCTGACCCTGAAAAATGTAAATTGGATCGCTTCCTACATGATGATGGGTACCCCATGAACGGCCCCCTTTCATGTTTTTTCGTCTGATTCAATGGATATTCCCTTTCTGGTTTTTTCAGATATTATTTTTATTATATCTGCCCGATTTATTCATTGTCAATCAAAATGACCTGAAAAAGAGATATGCTTTTTCAGGTCATAACAGGTGGTTTTTCATTTTGTTTGAACAACGTTTTTAAATCTGAACAAGAACTTTGTGTCTCGTTTTTAATCGGGGCACCCGCGTCATGAGTGTTCCAATTGCTGCATCCAAAATGGCTTTTCAGGAAGCGGCAAGGCAAAATGCCTCTTCAGCCAGGTTTCTGACAAAATCACCCATTGCGCGGCCGCTTCGTTGATTTCCATGCGGGATGAGGCGGTCGACTGATCGGCTAGGCTGAGGCCGTGCGGGCCGCTTTCGAAAACATGAATCTCAAAAGGCACATCAGAAGCTGCGCAGGCGCTGGCCAGACGAGTGGCGTTTTCAACTGGCACAAGGCTGTCTTCAAAGGTAGCCCAGATGAACAGAGGCGGGGTCTGTTTCGTAACATGAAGAGCGGGGCTGACTTCGTCGAGCATTTTCTCATCCGGCGTTTTTGTTCCCAGATAAGCCATGCAGGAGGCTTCGAACAGAAGTTTCGCGAATGGGTCGGAACCGGCTTTGGCTAGCAGATGATAATCACCGATGGGATAACCGAGGATGGCGGCTGCCGGTCGAAAAAGTTCTTTATCTTTTTTGAAATAATCCGTAATGACTGGTTTGTCCCAATAAACCGAATACAGGGCACAGTTGTGACCTCCTGCTGAAAAGCCGCAGATCGCCATGCGTTCCGGATCTAAAAGAAAATCATCGGCATGTTCTCTGAGATAAAGGAAGGCCTTTGCGATGTCACGCAGAGGCGCGGGATAAAGGCTTCGCGGATTGACTTTCAGATCAGAAGAAACAGGAAAAAATCCAGGCTGATTGTTGCTGTATGTTGAGTACCGTAAAACAAAGGCATGATAACCCATGGCCGCAAAGCGAATAGCCACTGGCTCAGCTTCTCTGTCAGAACAATTGAGATATGCGCCGCCCGGACAGATCAGGACGCCCGGCCGCTTCTTCCCGTTTAGCATTTCTGTCGAATCGCTCAGAACATAAGTTGTCAGAGTCACATCCGGTCTTTCCGGATAAAGATTGATGGTTTCCGTTAACATAGAACTCCCCCCTGTTTGATCAAGAAAGCAAATGATCGCCGTTTTGCCTGATCAGCGAGCGATACCAGAAACCTGAATCTTTTATCGTTCGCTTTTGTGTTCTGAAATCAACATGAACCAAACCATGCCGCGGATCATAACCGCTTGCCCATTCAAAGCTGTCCAGTAAAGACCAGCAGGTATACCCCAAAATATCAATCCCTTCGTCCGCTGCTTTTTTCAACTGCCCGAGATACCGTGATAAAAAGTCTATTCGTTGCGTATCGTGCACGGCGCCATCCAGGCAGATCCAATCATTCAGCGCGCAGCCATTTTCTGTGATCAACAGCGGCTTCTTGTAACGATCAGACCAAAACTTTGCAGACCAGTAAAGAACCTCCGGCGTGACGCAAAGCCCGGCCGATGTTTTGGGGCAGCCCGGATATTCGCAGGCTTCATTGATCTCTCTTCCATCCCGAAACACGGTGCTCGATTGATAAACATTATAAGCAAAAAAATCGATCGGCTGACTGACAAGGGCCCACTCTTCTTCGCTGAACGAAAACAGTGCATCGCCAAAACGTTCGGCAGCACCATCCGGAAAACACCCGAACAAAATGGGGTCTGTGAACCAGGTGTGACTCATCAAGAAATGATCACGCAACTTCAGGCTGTCATTTCGTGCTTTCAGAATCGA
>JAGPFK010000032.1 GCA_018056585.1 Clostridia bacterium
CGCTCAAATCAATGACATGAATACCACGCTGAGAAAGTAAGATAAAAAGCAAAGCTGCGGCCACCAGCAAAAACACAATCAGAATCATCGTTTTTCGCTTGTTCCCGCCAGGAGCTTTTGTTTCCGGGACAGGCTGCGGCAAAAAAGAATCAGGCTTTTCATTCGCTGTGGGCCGGCCTGGGGCAGGCGGTCGCGCCCCACTCAATTTCTTTTTATAATCATTGAGAAACTGATTGTCATCCATCGCATTTCCTCATCAATCAACAATATCACGACGATTGAAAATAAAAACAGACAAGCCCGTGCAAACAGCAGAATACAGCAATAAAACCCATACACCGGTCGCAACTGTGATCTTTGCCCCCATTCCGGTGAGGAGCAGAATGATTGAATTTTGCGATAAAAGCATGGGTAACTGTAAATAAAGGATCGGGGTGTAGGAAAGCCAGCTGCTCGCGCCCTGATAAACAAAGAGGTTCAAAATGATAAAACTGCTGATCTGCAAAACGATTGGAACAACAATGGCTGCAGCCGCATTTTTGATCATCACAGACAACATGAAAGCCAAAGCAAAGCAAAAAAGAACCGGTAAAAGACAGGCCAGAAACCGTGGCCAGTAGTAGGCAAAAAAATGGATCTGGGAAGCGACGGTATAGTTCGGATAAGAAAAATCGTCAAAACCAAAACAAATGCCGTTCATAAGGGCATTCAACAGGCAGCAGGCTAAGTCGGCGCTCAGCCAGATGATCAAGGCTGCGATGAATTTTGACATCAAGATCTTTGGACGTTTTCTGGGTCGGATCATCAGGAGCCGGATGGTGCCTTGCTGATACTCGCTGGCCATCAGCCATCCGCCGAGGAGTGTGCCGAACAAGGTGATCAGCAGGGCGTATTGTAAAAAATTTGTGGTCCGGCTGCGGGCGCCGTCCGGCACATACTTCATATCCGGTCGGCCTGAATCGAGCGACTTTTGAGCAATGATGATGGCCTCATTGAGCGCGTTGATCCGGCTACGCATCGTCGCAACATATTCTTCGTATGTCTGGCGACTCCATTGTCCTTCCGTTTTCAGCCATTCCTCTTCCGTCAGGATGGTGAGATAAGCGAGTTGGCTTCGGCTGTTTTCAATATCGGAAAGCGCGTTGTTCTGCCAACAGGACACCTGAGGCATGATGTTCTTTTCCAGCCTGTATTCCAGAATCGGAATCGTATTTTCCGATATCAGTTTGATTTGACGTCTCATATCTTCAATCACACGACTGAGCGATTCTTCCTGAGACGGATCATCAATAATGGCTTGTTCCTGAATGGCTATATTTTTTTCTATTTCGGCTATCTCTTCTTTTGCCATCTGAATCCGCCATTCAATATACTGAGGGAAAAGATTGCCGGTTACGATATTTTTTACCCTCTCAAGGTTTTCATTTGCCTTTTCAAGGAGTTGGCGTCTTTCTTCCGCTGTCATGTCGACGTATTTTTGCCTGAAGGTATCGGGATCCATCCCTTTTCGGTAACTGATAACCGCCAGCATCACATCCTCCGGTACGTCTTCATGTTCCAAAATAAACCGGTCATAAAGGCATTCGATTCCATACCAGGCTAATTCGACGCGGTAATCCTCGTTGGATGTCACGGATTTTGCAAAAAACAGATAATAGGCGATTTCCTCGTCAATCAGTGACAGAAACAGATCCCGCGTCTCTTTTCCGGAAAGAGGGTGGCCATCGGCATCTATATCGTTTTTTTCACTGATAAGAGAGGATAACTGCCAGTAAAAAGGATTTTTTTCATCAATGGCAACGCCATCAATCACAATTGAATTGATTCCTTTTTCAACCTGACTGAGAGAAGTTCTTATGGCAGTCGGCGAAGGAGCGCTGGATTCTTCTCTCTCCCGGCTGGAAAGATAGCCGATAACGGGAATAGCCAGGCCCCCTAGAACCACCAAAATCATCGTGATCAATAGAAATCTGGCAAGCAGAATATTCTTGATTTCATATTTAATCTGTTTTAAAAAAGTCATCGTTGTCCTCCGCCTGAAGGCTTCTCTATTGAATCTGATCCTTTGAACCGGTCGTCATGGAGATGAATTCCTGTTCCAGTGTCCGGTGCTTCTGGTTGACGGCATAAATATCTATATTTTTTTCAATCAAAGCCTTGATGATGGAGGGAATCTCATTTTGTTTCAAAAAAACACGGACACCGCCGTTTTCGAGCGAGCCGTGAAGCCCGATTTCTTCAAAATGGTTTAAAGTCCGCTGGCTGTCCGACGTAACGAACGTATAGTTGAATAGCATTTCATCTTCATCGCTTCTCTGGTTCATCTTCTTTTCGCCGACCATTTTACCTTGATCAATGATATAGATACGATCACACATCAATTCCATCTCAGAGAGTAGATGACTGGAAATAAAGACGCCGACTCCGGCCTCCCTGGAAAGATATTTCAGCAAGTCACGCAGCTCTTTGATCCCTAAAGGATCAAGACCATTGGTCGGCTCGTCCAGAACCAACAGAGGAGGCTTATGCAGCAAAGCCTGTGCAATGCCGACTCTCTGGCACATCCCCAGAGAATAGTTTTTAACCTTATCATCGATTCGGGCTGACATTTTAACCAGCCGGACCACTTCATCAATTGCGGAAGAATCCACGTTCTGATACATGGACGCAAAATATTCAAGATTTTGCCGGCCGGTCAGGCGTTTGTACAAATCTGGACTTTCCACGATGCCGCCCACACACTCCATTGCTTTTTCAAAGTCGCGGGTAATGTCATGGCCCATGATTCGGATAGCTCCCTCGGTGATGCGAAACAAACCCAATATCATTTTGATGGTGGTTGTTTTGCCCGCACCATTTGGTCCGAGAAATCCAACAATCTCACCTGAGTGAACAGAAAGGGAGATCCCCTTCAGAATTTCTCTTTTTTTGATGGTTTTTTTGATTCCTTCAAGTATCAGTAATTCCAATGGAAACCCGCCCCGATCCGCTTAATCTTTCTTTATAACGGCTAAACCTTAAAAAAGTTCCCTAAAACAAATGATGATTCAGTATAACACAATTCAGATTAAAAAGAGGAATATGCGCTTTACGGCGTTGACAATTGGCGCGCCCTTCCCTAAAATAGGGTTGCATTCGGTCCCGTAGCTCAGCTGGATAGAGCGTCGGTTTCCTAAACCGCAGGCCGGAGGTTCGAATCCTCTCGGGATCACCAAAACGCAAAGCCGTCGGAATGTCTGTTCCGGCGGCTTTTTTTATCATCATATTTTCAGGTAAACCTTAAAAACAGATCCTTCGCCTTTTGTGCTTGAAACGGTCGCATATCCGCCATACAGCTTGGCAATATGCTTCACAATGGACAGCCCGAGTCCTGTTCCTCCCTGATCAGAAGAGCGACCCGCATCAATCCGATAAAACCGCTCAAAAAGACGATCGAGATGCTCCTTGCCAATACCAATTCCCGTATCCGAAACGGTCAGTACCACGAAACCGTCCGGGTCGCGGTTTACATCGATGCTGACCCGACCGCCAGGATGATTGTATTTGATCGCATTATCTGTCAAATTAATCAAAATCTGCCTGATTCTGTTCGGATTGGCCTGAACCATGAATGGGCTCTCATCCTCGGGAACGAGAATCGTCACTTGCGACGCCGATGCAAAGTCATCCAGCATCACCGCAACATCATCAATAAGCGCCCGCAAGTCAAATGTCTGGTCATCCGGATCGGTTTCTTTGTTTTCAATTTCTGACAAAATCAAAATATCTTTAATCAATTGATGTAGACGCTCTGCTTCAACATCAATAAACTCCAAAAACCGATCGGCTACCTCCGGCTTTTTAATGGCTCCGGATCGCAGCGTTTCAACAAAACCGCGAATTGATGTCAAGGGTGTTTTTAATTCATGTGTGACATTAGCCACAAAGTCGCTCCTCATCTGCTGAAGTTTTTTGGCTTCAGTTACATCATGAAGCGTCAGGATCACCCGATCAGATGAAGTCGCATAGACAGGCGACGCAATGACCTGAAAATCAGCCGGGCCGTTTAGGGTTTGCAAACATAATTCAGCCTGTACCGCTTGCTTTTCTGTCAAGGACCGTCTGACAAGATCCTCGGCTGCCTGGCTTTGTGTGATAAAAATCAAAGGACAGGCCGTCATTTCCGGATCAATCGCGCCGCCAAAAACTTCTTTTGCCCGTTTATTCATAAATGTTATGGTGCAGGACTCACCGACAACCATGACGGGATCCGTTACAGTGTTGATGATGATATCCAGCCTTTCATTGCGATCATTGATCTCACAGATTGTTTTTTGAATCCGCATCGCCATCTGGTTGATTGCTTTGCCCAGCAAGGCAACCTCATCATCATCATGCTCAAATAAAACAGGTTTGTCATACTGTCCGTTTGCTATAGCTGCCGCGGCAACCGTTATTTGCCGGAGCGGAAAGGACAGGTGCCTGTTCGCCAGAACAGACAGGGTGATCAGCAGCAAAAAGGTCATTACGATAACCAGCAGCAAGGTTTGCCCCATGTCGCGGAGTATGGCTTTGTTTTGATAAACAGGGATGGCTGTTCTGATGGCAAGATCCAAATCTTTTACAAATTGAGCAACATAGATCATCTCTGTATCTAAGGTGTCGCTTCGCCTGACAGCATAACCAACCGATTCATTTTGAAAAGCAATCGCAATTTCCTCACGAAATCGATGATTTTCCATTCGGCTGCTGTCCGCTTCATTATCATACAAAACTTGTCCCTCTCTGTTGACAATCGTTACCCGGAAAGCCATTTGATCACTTCCAAAGACTTCCATTGCGTCATGGGCAGCATCCAACGGAGAGGCGCCCTCCTCCATGCGCCGCGCGATCAGTTTACCCGCAGCCAGAAGATAGCGATGGTTATTTTCATTGTTATAATAGCTGAGTGTATAAAAAGATGCCAGACTGATCAGCAAGACAGACGTCATCAGAATTGTAAGATTAAGCAGATTTATTTTTTTAAGCATGAGGTTCCCTCTGAAGGCAAAAATCAGCCTCAGCTCCCGATGAAGTCATAAAGCACGGTCGATGAAACGATAACCATGTCCGCGGACTGTTTCAATGATAGATTGTTCTTCGTCATCATCCAGTTTGCGGCGCAGCTGACGAATATGCACGTCAACCGTCCGCGTTTCACCGCCATACTCAAAGCCCCAGACACGATTCAGTAATTCGTCGCGGCTGAAAGCGATGCCGCGATTGGTCATGAGAAACTTAAGCAGTTCATATTCCTTGTGCGTCATGTCAATTTCTTGTCCGCCTTTGAAAACCCGATGCCGCACATCATCAAGCAAGATATCACGACATCGATACTGCGTCATCTGATCTGTATCGGTCGATTGCGCTGCCTCTTCAGTTTTTTGATCAGGCCCGTCCGAAGCCGCAGGCAACGGGTGATTGGCGCTCTTTTGTCGATATCTGCGCAGCAGCGCCTGGACTCTGGCCTCAAGTTCTCTCATTCCGAACGGTTTTGTCAGATAATCATCCGCGCCGCTTTCAAAACCGCGCACTTTATCCGATTCCGAACCGCGCGCGGTTAACATCAAAACAGGAACCCAGGCAAAAAGCTCCGATTGACGCAATTTCCGGCAGATTTCATAGCCATCCGGACCAGGCAGCATCAGATCAAGGATAAACAGATCCGGTGCTTTTTCGGGCATGGATTCAAGCGTTTGAAATAACTGAAGCCCGTCATGAAAAATGCGGACGGAAAAGCCGGCTTCCCTTAAGTTGTAAGCCAGCAGTTCGGCAATGGCAATATCATCTTCAACAATTATAATCTGCGGCTGGTCCATCGCAAACCCAAAAAGTGCATTTTTTCACTCATGCCTGTACCGTCCCTTCAGATAAAATATAACCCATTCGGCAACATTTTGCGCGTGATCGGCGATGCGTTCCACGTATTTACAGAATAGCAGCATTTCAACGGACTGGTCAATATTCTTCTTGTCTTCTTTCATCAGATTGATCAGATATGCCTTGAGACTTTCGTAATACTCGTCAACCTTTTCGTCCATGTCTATGATGACCTTGGCCTTTTGTTCATCCTGTGCAATATAAGCTTCAAGGGCGCCATGAATCATGTCTTGAGCGATATTGACCATCGCAATCAGATGATGCGGCATGTTCATATGATCGGTCAGCTTACACAGAGCCAGCGTCCGCTCACTCATATCGCTCGCATGATCGGCGATGCGTTCTAAGTCTGTAATCAGTTTCAATGCCGATGTCACATCCCGCAAATCCCGGGCGACTGGTTGTTGGCGGGAAATTATCATTACGCATTGGTGATTGATTTCGCACTCCATGTTGTCTATTATATCGTCTTCTTCTATGATCCTTTCTGCTTTTTGCGCATCCAGATTGATCAAAGCCTCAATGGCCTCTCCAATCGCTTTTTCAACTGCCGCCCCCATCCGAATAATGAGCTGATGTAATGAATCAATTTCTCGTTGAAACTCGATTCTGGCGGTCATGTCAGATCACCTCCCTTTACCGTACGGCCAGACTTAATATTCTAACCAAACCGACCTGTCAAGTATCGTTCCGTTTCTTTATGCTGTGGTTTGTAAAAAAGATTGCCTGTCTGATCGTACTCAATAACCTCACCCATCATAAAGAAAGCAGTCCAGTCGCTGACGCGTGCCGCCTGCTGCATGTTATGCGTCACCATCACAATCGTGTAGTTTGTTTTTAACTCCGAGATCAAATCCTCTATTTTCTGTGTGGACGCCGGGTCCAGGGCACTGGTTGATTCGTCCAGCAAAAGAATGTCCGGCTCCACAGCTAAAGCTCTGGCTATGCACAGACGTTGCTGCTGCCCTCCGGATAATTTCTGCGCTTGATCTCCTAATCGATCCTTTACTTCCGGCCACAAAGCTGCGTCGGTGAGGCTGCGCATAACGATTCCGTCCAAAATTGCCTTTTTCCGTATTCCGTGAATACGCGGCCCGTAAGCAACGTTGTCATAGATCGTCATTGGAAAGGGATTTGGTTTTTGAAAAACCATCCCGATTTTTCTGCGCAGTAAAGGCACATTAACATCAGGATTGTAGATGTCGATGCCATCAACCCATACTTTCCCATTCACCGTTACATCAGGAATCAGATCATTCATACGGTTCAATGTTCTTAAAAACGTCGATTTACCGCAACCGGACGGACCAATTAATGCCGTCACCCTATATGCCGGAATGTCCATTGTGACTGATTTAAGCGCCTGGAGTGAGCCATAAAATAAATCTAAATCTTTGGTTTTGATTTTTATTTCCTCTTTCAATTCATCCTCCTCGGGGTGTCGTCACAAGAAATGATCATTAGGAAATATGATGATAAAAAATCATCGGCAAATCTGTTCAAAAACAATTTTATCTTTCCTATGAAGATCGAAGGCGCGCATATCTTTGCCGGATCAGAACAGCTGCCAGATTAAGTGAAAGCAGCAAAACAAGCAGCACAATAATTGCAGCCGAAGCTAAGTTCTCATATTCTGGCGTTAGAACCGCATCCAGCGTCCAATAGTAAATCTGGACGGGCAAGGCTGTGAAATCATCCAACAAGCTATCAGGCATCTTCATGATCAGGGCTGGTATTCCAAGGACAACCAGCGGCGCCGTTTCCCCAATAGCACGCGAAACAGCAAGTATGCTGCCGGTTAAAAGACCAGGCATGGCTGTCGGCAAAACAACACGCCAGATTGTTGTCCAATGGGTTGCGCCAAGTGCATAGGATGCTTCTCTCAGTTCAAACGGAACAGATCGAATGGCTTCTTGCGCCGCGACAATCACAACCGGGAGAGCGAGCAGCGACAAGGTAAGCCCGCCTGACAGGATGCTGGCGCGAAGCCCCATCAACCGGCCAAAAACAGAGAGGCCCAATAATCCGAAGATGACAGAGGGGACACCAGCCAGATTGGAAATAAAAATCTGAATGAGACGAGAAAAAAAGTATTTTGAGGCATATTCTTCAAGATATAGGGCCGTAGCCGCGCCCAACACCAGCGTAACCGGCATGACAATGGCCATCAGAGCAAACGAGCCCGTTATGGCGTTCAAAATACCGGCCTTTTCCGGGAAAACAGACAAGGTATGAATCAGAAAATGTAAGTTCAGCCAACCTATACCTTTCACTGCGATGTGGATGAGGACAGCGACTAAAAAAGCAATCGTAAAGATTATGGAAATAAAGCCAATAGACCGAACCAGCCAGTCAGCGATCTGTCTTTTTTTCATATGGCGAGGCAGGACGATAGAATCGAAGCGGAGTGTATTTTCATATTGAACGTGCCCGCTCAATTGAATCACACTGATCTTATCATTTTGCATTCACATCACCTCCGGTTCAGCGAGGGGCTTTGTATGGCCTGCGGGCAACAGACTGAGCAACCAGATTCATGAGCAATGTAAAAATAAACAAAAGAAAGCCAACTGCATATAAACTGTAATATCCGGCGGTCCCGCTGGCCACATCCCCGCTTACCAGCTCCACAATGTAACTTGTCATCGTCTGCATGGATTCTTTAACATCAAAAGTAAAACGCTTAGAACTACCACTTGCAATCGTTACAATCATGGTTTCGCCGACGGCTCTGGAAATACCCAGTACAAAAGCAGCGATAATGCCTGAAGATGCCGCTGGCATGACAACTTTTAATGATGTTTCGGCTTTCGTGCTGCCTAATGCGTAAGCACCTTCTCTTAAGGCATCCGGAACGGCATGCATGGCATCCTCTGACAAAGAAGCGATCATGGGGATGATCATGACCCCCATAACAAGACCCGCGCTCAATGCGTTTTTTGCATTGAGCCCGGGAATGATTTTCATTAAAAGCGGTGTCACATAAGAATAGGCAAAAAAGCCGTAGACAATCGTTGGAATACCCGCAACAATTTCAATAATCGGCTTGATGATTCTTCTTTTTTGCTCTGATGTCAACTCACTCAGGTAAAGCGCCGATGCAAGGCCCAATGGTCCGGCCACCAGTATCGCCATAAGAGTTGTCATTAATG
>JAGPFK010000033.1 GCA_018056585.1 Clostridia bacterium
TTCTCTTCTTTGATCGGTTCTTTGTCTGGCTTTTCCAGCTCAGGAGCAATCCCCGATCCGGCCTGCAGCGCGCTTTGAACGGCGTGATAAACGCAGCGAAAAACTTCAGAATCATTCCAGAAACGAACTTCCAGTTTTTGTGGATGCACATTGACATCGACCAGGCGGGTCGGTATTGAAAGGAACAAAACAGCTATGGCATAGCGGCCTTTCATTAAGCGCGTCTTGTACGCTTCATCCAGCGCCGCCGTGATTATTCTGGACCGAATCAAACGTCCATTCACGAAAACGCATTGTTGTCCGCGGTTACCGCGGGTTATATCGGGGCGGCCAATCAGACCGGAAACACTGACCGGCCCTTCGGTTGCTTCGACAGGCAGGCATCCCTGCGCTGTCTGTTTGCCCAAAACTGCGTAGAGGGTGCTGTGCAGATCATTGTTGCCTGGCGTATGCAAAAGCTCTTGCTGATTGGAAATGAGCCGGAAAGAAACATCGGGCCTGGCTAAAGCCATTTTTTCCACCACATCCGCGACATAGCCTGCTTCTGTGCTGTCTTTACGCAAAAACTTAAATCTGGCCGGTACATTGTAAAAAAGATTTTCGACGCGGATGCGCGTTCCTTCAGAACAACCGATGGGTTGTTGTTCTAAAAGCGCTCCCCCTTCAATGATCACGCGGGTGCCTTGTGTGCTTCCTGATTCCCTCGTTTCGAGTGTGACGCGTGACACGGCCGCAATGCTGGCCAATGCTTCACCACGAAAACCCATGGTCATCAAAGTCGCCAAATCGTCAATCTCCTTCAGTTTGCTGGTTGCGTGACGTCCAAAAGCCAGCAAAGCGTCCGACTCATCCATTCCGCAACCATTATCGGTCACAAAAATGCTTTGAATGCCGCCCTGATTGATCTCTGTTGTGACAACAGAAGCGCCGGCATCCAGAGCGTTTTCAATTAGTTCTTTTACAACTGAAGAAGGGCGCTCCACCACTTCTCCCGCGGCAATGCTGTTAGCGGTTTGTTGATCAAGCTGAATAATCCGGCTCATCCCTGGCTCCCTTTCCCACGTTTGGCTTTTTCATGCAGTTCATTTAAGAGATTCAGCGCATCGAGCGGTGTCAATTGTGTGATATTCAGTTCACTGAGTTGCTCTAAAATACCATTTGTGTTTCTCAGCGCCTGGCTGGCGCTGAACAGATCAATCTGTCCATCCATAGGCCTGATATTGCGTTGAATTTTTAATTTTTGCCGGGATCCGAGATCGTCTTCCAACTGAATCAGAATTTCCTGCGCACGCAAAACCACTTCTTCGGGTACGCCGGCGAGGCGGGCGACTTCGATTCCATAGCTGTCATCACAGCTGCCCGGCTGTATTTGATGCAAAAAAACGATGCGTCCATCTTGTTCATGCACCGCCACATGGCCATTAAAAACACCCGGCATCTTTTCTGCCAGATCGGTCAGTTCATGATAATGGGTCGCAAAGAGAGTGCGGCAGCCCAGATTGGCCTTGTCAGAGATGTATTCGATGACAGACCAGGCGATGCTCAGTCCGTCATAGGTGCTGGTTCCCCGGCCTATCTCATCAAGAATCAAAAGGCTTCTGGGCGTGGCGTGATGCAGAATTTCTGATACTTCATTCATTTCAACCATAAAAGTTGACTGACCGCCGGATAGGTCATCACTGGCGCCGATCCGGGTAAAAATCCGGTCCACTAGCCCGATGTGTGCAGATTCTGCCGGAACAAAACTCCCGATTTGTGAAAGCAGAACAATTAAAGCGACCTGCCGCATATACGTTGATTTTCCAGACATGTTGGGGCCGGTCAAAATCATCAGACGGGCATCGGTTCCATTGATATCGGTGTCGTTCGGAACAAATCCGCCGGTCGGCAGCATTTTTTCAACAACCGGATGCCGTCCTTTTTTGATCTCCAGGGTATCGGATAAATCAACGACTGGACGGCAATAATTTTCCCTGTCGGCCAATTCCGCAAGGCCGGCCAGAACGTCAAGGGTTGCAAGAGCCTCAGCGGTTTGCTGTAAACTTCGTATATGCTCTGCTGCTGCATCACGGACAGAACAAAAGATCTCGTATTCGAGTGCTGTCAGTTTTTGTTCCGCACCCAGGATGGTTTCTTCCATTTCTTTGAGTTCGTCTGTGATGTAACGTTCGCTGTTGGCCAATGTCTGCTTTCGTATATAATGAGGCGGCACTTGACCCAAATTGGCGCGTGTGACCTCAATGTAATAACCAAACACTCGGTTGTAACCGACCTTCAGGCTTTTAATACCGGTTTTTTCACGTTCCTTCGCTTCTAAATCTAAAATCCATTGACGCCCATCGGTTGCTGCGGATTTCAGATGATCAATACGCTCGTCAAACCCTTTTCGAATGAGATTTCCCTCGTTGAGCACGGCTGGCGGTTCGTCCACCAGGGCGCGTGACAGAAGGTCTTTTAATGAGGGCAAATCGTCAATTTGATCAGATAATTCTGAAATCCAGGAGTCTGATGCATCCTTGAGATGACACCGGACAAAAGGCAGTTTTTCCAATGTATCCCGTAAAGCCACCAGATCCCTCGCATTGGCATGTCCTAAAGCCAGCCGGCTGCTCAATCGTTCGAGATCATAAAGGCCCTTCAGGCTTTCACGTAATTCCTGGCGGCGCATAAATTGATCTTTCAGATACGACACAGAATCGAGCCGTTGGTTGATATCCGCGCAATTCAGTAAAGGCTGTTCCAGCCAGCGACGCAGTAAACGACCGCCCGCAGAAGTTACGGTCCGGTCGATTGCCCATAAAAGACTGCCGCGCCGGTTTTGCTCGCGAAAGGTTTCGGTTATTTCGAGATTTCTTCTGGCAACCGGATCCAACGTCATAAAGGCATCTGTTGTATAAGGAGAAACGGGTTTAAGATGATTTGGTTTTACCCGCTGGGTTTCTTCAAGATAAGTTAAAACAGCGGCGGCCGCCTGGCTCCAAAGGGGCTGCTGCCCTTCGAAAGGCGGCAGCCGTTTGTTGACATTTTCAAGAGAAAAATCGATGTCAGGACGTACTGTTAACACGATGTTATATTGATTAGATAGGATTGATTCTAAGGGGTCGTCTAAGAAATCCTTCTGTATAAGGATTTCTGAAGGCGCGTAACGAACAATTTCCGCCAGCAGTTTATCGGATGTGGCTCCAGTGATGAAAGCGGTTGCTTCAAAAGACCCGGTTGTTAAATCACAGGCTGCCAGTCCGTAATAGCGACTGAGTTTATAAATCGCGAGGATATAGTTGTTCTTTTTTTCATCGAGGATGGTGGCGTCTGTTACAGTCCCCGGTGTAATCACACGAATGACATCTCTTTTTACGAGATCCTTGGCCAAGGCCGGATCTTCGACCTGGTCACAGATTGCAATCTTGTAACCACGATGAATCAGGCGGTTGATGTAACTGTCAACCGCGTGGTAAGGTACCCCGCACATCGGTGCACGCTCGCCAAGGCCACAA
Source organism: Clostridia bacterium (assembly GCA_018056585.1). Classification (GTDB taxonomy): domain Bacteria; phylum Bacillota; class Clostridia; order Saccharofermentanales; family UBA5734; genus JAAYBY01. The sequence goes on from JAGPFK010000033.1 coordinate 3,495, forward strand.
TCACGTCCGGTTAAGGTCAGTTCCAGTTCACGCGAGGCGATTTCTGCATCCTCAAAAAACAGCTCATAAAAGTCACCCAGCCGGAAAAAAAGCAGGCAGTCAGGCCATTGTTTTTTTTGCTTGACATATTGACGCATCATGGGCGTCAATTGATTCAGATCAAGATCTTTTGTTGTCAAGCTCATGTCTGCCAGGCCTCCCCCGTTCCCACGAGCGAAAATGTTTTGGCTTCGGTAATCCGGACTTTTACAAGATGGCCTTCGAGTGCGTTTTTACGAATGCAGCCCTCAGGAGAAAGCAGTTCGGCCGGCAGCAGTTGCAAATCCGGGACTGTAAAATTGACCAGCTGATTTTGTGATGTTCTGCCACTGATAACCTTGTCTTCCTTAAGAGATGGGCCCTCCACAAGGACATCAACCCATCGGCCTTCAAACCGTTTATTGGCTTCTAATGAGAGTTTGTTTTGCAGCTCAACCAAACGCGCAAAGCGTGCTTTCATCACCTCTTCATCAATTTGGTCCGGCATTTCAGCCGCCGGCGTCCCGGTACGTTTTGAAAAAAGAAAAGTAAAAGCGCTTTCAAAGCGAGCCTCCCGCATGACATCCAGCGTGTCTTCAAAATCCTTTTCCGTTTCGCCTGGGAATCCGACGATCAGATCAGTCGAAATAAAAAGATCCGGCATCAAACGCCTGGCCCGCTGAACAATTTGAAGGTACTGCTCCCTTGTGTATTGCCGGTTCATCCGTTCAAGGATCCGATTGCTGCCACTTTGCAGTGGAAGATGCAAATGACGTTCAATCGACTCATGCTCAGCCATGACGGAAAGGAGCTTTTCAGTGATGTCCTTCGGATGAGACGTCAAAAAACGAATACGATAAAAACCAAGATCAGCGACTGCAGCAAGCAAGTCTGCAAAATCAATCCGAACCCTTGCATCCTGAATATCCTTTCCATAGGAATTAACATTTTGCCCCAACAGCATCACTTCCCGATAGCCGGAATCCGCAAGCCCCCGCAATTCATTCAGGATATCTTCCGGCATCCGGCTGCGTTCACGTCCGCGCGTATAAGGGACGATACAATAGGTGCAAAAATTATTACAGCCGTACATGATCGAGCAAAGCGCCCGAAATCGGCGTTCCCTGCGAATTGGGAGTCCTTCAGCCAAGACATCCTCCTGCCCTGCATCATATTGCTTTTGGCCGGATATGAGACGTTGATAGAGCATTTCCGGCAGGCGATGGATATCTTGTGGTCCGAAAATAAGATCGACAAAAGAAAAATAGCGTGTGACACGCGAAACATGCCCGGGCTGCATCATCATGCAGCCGCACAGAGCAACCATCAAGTCCGGACGTTGCTGGCGCAGATGCTTGATGGCGCCCAGGTTGCCGAAAAGGCGCTCGTCAGCGTGTTCGCGAACGCTGCACGTATTGAGGACAATAAAGTCTGCTTCTTTCAGGGTTTTCGCCGGCTTGTAGCCTGTTGCTTCAAGGATGCCAGCTATCTTCTCCCCGTCATTTTCGTTCAGCTGACAACCATAAGTATGTAAAAAGTAGGATTTTGATTTTCCTGTTTTATGATAATCAGCCTTTAGAATTTGACTGATCTTTTCCATATATTGCTGTTGCTGCCTGAGCTCAGCCGGCTCAACTCGATGCACAACATCACCTCGATAAATGAAATGGTCCGCCCATAAAGCGGAACTGTATCTATGATATCACATAAATGGTCTTTTGAGAGAGAATCAGCGAATAAGCAACAAGACAAAACATCGCATCGCGATACATCCGGACGACTAAAAATCTCAGCTGTTTACAGTCGGATTCAGATCACGTTTATGCTTCCATTATACTGGGTTTATTTCTATTTTGCTTGCCTCATTTCCTGAAAGCGTGATCTTGAGCTTCTGCCATTTTACAATGACGGCGATGAGAAATGGCATGATTATAACCAGTGGCACGATAAAAGATTCAAGTACGATTTGCCATTTTGTCAGTATCTCGCTGCTTTTGGGCAGGAATGCTTCTTTTGACAATAAACTATAAAGTACAAAAGTGGCGCCGTCTATTAAAGAATGGAGAATGATGACGGACCAGAGGCTTTTTGACTGAAGATACACCAGCGCAAAAAACAAGCCAAGAATAACAGCGGAAATGATCTGCGAGGTGGTAGTCAGGATGGAGGATAAATCATATCCGCTTAAATTGACGATATGCATGACGCCAAATAAGACCGATGACCAGATAATGGATTTCTTTACACCGTCCACAGAATAGCCAATATTCTTTATAAAACGTTTGTATGTGAAACCTCTGATCAGCACTTCCTCAAATAGTCCCGTTGTAAAAGCGATAAAAACACACGCAAGAAGATAGGATAGATCCGGCGAATGAACATGAGAAAAGTTACCAAAAAAATTGATTGTGAACATGAACAAAGCGTAAAACACACCAACAAGTCCAGCCCATAGCCCTTTTCCAATCGTGGTTACCGCAAAATCCTGTTTGTTGAAAACATTGGTTTTTCGCATCACAAGAATAATCGCAATTGAAAGAACAAGCTGAGCGGCCGCATTCGTCCAGCAATAAGCTTCAAGTTGATATTCCTTTATATGATCAGCAAAAACGATCCTTGCGAAAAGCGAGACGACCCCGAGAAGCAAGAAAAAGATAACAGCAATGAATACGGTCGTCAAAATGCCTTTTGTTTCTGCCTTTAACATCCTAATGAATCTCCTTAGAAGTTCGTCAATGTCAATATGGTTGTTACAATTATTTTGTCGATACGGATCATCCTAGTTTTTTATTGGCATGAATCATCCATTTTCAGACAGAATAAGATTGTGAAAATAGGACAGAGCGTCACACGGACTTGTTGCCAGGACCTTCAATGAATCTCATTTCAAGATCGAATTTTTATTCTTACACTTCTTCGGCGATCCTGAGAATCAGATCACGCGTTTCAGCCCAACCCAAACAAGCGTCTGTGATGGAGCAGCCAAAAATATGGCCGCCAACCGGCTGGCTGCCTTCAACCAGGTAACTCTCGATCATGAGGCCTTTTACCAATTGACGGATATCAGAAGACAACCGCCTGTTGTGTAAGACTTCCATCGCGATGCGAGGCTGCTCTGCATATTGTTTATTGGAGTTGGCGTGATTTGTGTCAACCAGGCAGACGGGATTTTGAAGATTCCGTTCCTGATACATCTGAAAAAGCAGCTGAAGATCTTCATAGTGGTAGTTCGACTGACATTGACCCTGTTTGTTCACGGCACCGCGTAAAACAGCATGAGAAAGTGGATTGCCACTGGTTTTTACTGCATGCCCTTGATAAGCAAAAATATGTATTTGTTGGGCGGCTTCAATGGCATTCAACATGACCCTGAAGTCACCGCTTGTTGGGTTTTTCATGCCAACCGGCTGGTCCACTCCACTGGCGGTCAACCGATGTTGTTGATTTTCAACAGAGCGCGCACCGACGGCAACATAGCTTAGAATATCGGCCAGATACGTGTGGTTTTCCGGATAAAGCATCTCATCGGCTGCCGTCAGGCCGGACTCGCGCATGGATCGAATGTGCATGTGGCGAAGCGCGACTAACCCGCCGGCCAGATCCGGTTCTTTTTCTGGGTCTGGCTGGTGCAGAATCCCCTTATACCCGGCGCCTGTTGTCCTCGGCTTGTTTGTGTAGATACGCGGGATCAGAATCAGCCGATCTTTTACTTTTTCCTGCATTTTACCGAGCCGTTCCGTGTAGGTGCAGACGGCGTCTTCATTATCGGCAGAACAAGGCCCGATCACCAGAAGAAAACGGTCGGACTGGCCGGTCAGGACATCACGAATGGCTGCATCTCTTCGCTCTTTGAGCAAAGCCAGTTCCTGTGTCATTGGATACAAAGAAAGAATTTCTTCCGTTGTTGGTATTTTCCCTAAAACAGTAAAGCTCATTTTATCATCCCCACCACTTTACTTTGTGATTATAGCATAATCTTCTATCAGGATAAAAAGATACAATCTTTTACCATTTCGTCTGATAGTCTGATAGATGGTGGGTCAGCTTCTCACTTTTTCCTGTTCCGCCCGTCTCATGCTCTTAAACGGGCTCAAGAGTCCCATATAGACTAAGACTTCTGGCGCGGGCTCGTTTTGACTCAATGCCAAAACCGCCTGTTCCCAGGTGATGCGATGATTCCTGAGAAGGTGCAGAACAAAATCGTAATGCTGACGATTCGATGATCTGCCAAAATCAGAACAGGCGTTTAAAATGGAGTCTTTTGTTGTATAAACAATACGAAGCGAGGAAGGATCGATTCCAAGCTCTTGAAAAGTATTCTGAGGCGTCTCATTTGTTATTGCAAAAACAACATCCTTTTGCGTTGCAATCAGCGGATACACTAAGTATTTCAGCAGATCGTCACAGCTCAATTCCATATCACAAGAAAAAGATTTCAGATTTTTTACAAACAAAACATGCTGTACATTGGCAACCGCCTGCATAAGCTGTTCTTCTGAGACAAGACCGTCTCTCAAAAGAACGTCTCCCAGGCGTATTCCCTCTTTATGGGATTGTTCCAGCGCATAGGATAAAGCAACAGGATCGACGATCTTTTTTAACAAAAATTCATCACCGATTGTTCTGTAATACCGATAGAGCGCCGATTGGCCCAGAAACTCATGGTCTGTTTTATGCCATGACACCTTTTTTTGTTCCCCTTTTTCTCTCTTTCGATCTCCAGACAAAAACAATTTCCAGGCTCTGCATGTGGCACAAAAGTTGATGATGTTACCCCATACCATTCGGATCGGCATGATCGGCGGCAACAGGCAAGCAACGGCGGCACTTTTGAATCCATAGACATTGGTAATGGCCACACCCCGCTTTATTTGCTGCGCAATCATCATGGTCGTTAAAAATACGCATAGCCACCAGGAAAAAGAAAACAACGGATACATGACAGGAACAGAGGTAAAAAGCGAGACTAAAAAGTAAATAAACACAAGATAGCCTGGTAAAATCAATAAATTACCGACTTTTGCCTTCAAATCCTTGTAAATTGTATATTTAGCGGAAGGAGTCAGATTTTTTCCTTTAATAATATCAGCTAAACGGACCGACTGCATGGTGATTCCATAAATCCAACGGGTTTTTTGACGCACCGCGGTTCGAAATGTTGAGGGAAACAAACTTCGTGTTGCAACATAGTCCCATCGGACCTGATTTGAATCGAGGAGTCGCGGCACTTTCTCAAGAACGTAATGAACAGGAAATCCTTTCATAGCGAGAAGAAGAGATAATTTATAATCTTCCGTCTGGCTGTCTTCCGGAAAAAGCGGTTCATTTTGACAGGCGTCTAAAACGCGATGGGTGATGACAAAACCTGTTCCGGCAGATGGAACCACGGCAGACAAATCACTTCGCATGCGCATCAATCGGTAATGATTTTCGGCAAATTCATCCGCATAGGTTCCGCTTGTCATTCCCTTCCAAATATTCTTCAGGGAAGGCATCCTTTGAATGGGAAACACCGGAAACTGAAGCACATCATGAC
>JAGPFK010000034.1 GCA_018056585.1 Clostridia bacterium
GCTTCCATGCACGCCGCTTTAGAGCTGACGCGTTCCGCTGGTGCTGACCCTTGGCTTGTCATTGATTCCTATGCCGGGGAAGGTGAAATTTTAAATCTGATCGAATATTTGTCTGCGCCGATTTCTGAGCCCTATGGGAAATTACGACAGGAACAAGGCATGGTTTTTCCGTGGGTCCAGGAGTTTCAAAAGATTTATATTGAAATTTGTGACCGTCAATCTGTCTTTTCAAGTGATAGACTGCGCTCTGAGTTTGTTAATTTCATCATTTATACAATGAGCCGATCCCCTTATTATCGTCAGATTAAAGGGCAGCTGGTATTCGTGGACGGGATGGTCTATCAGGATGGCCTGATGCTTTCAAGAGCGGATTTTCATGCGTCTGATTTACTGGCCACACAAGCCGAAAATCCGATTCGGACCTCTTATTTGTCCGTTCAAACCTATTTGGATCAGATCCCGCGAAACCCGGAAAAGCCTGTTAGCGATTTTCCGGAACTGATCCGTGCAGCCGCTTTCCCGGAAACGCGGATCCAGCCGGTCCGTTTGGCGGACCTTGTGGATCTGGCCTTATTTGATCTTGGGTCACAGTCCGGCTTAGTCAATCTCGCCATGCCTGAAAAAGAGGCTTCACGTTTGATAGAGATATGGCATGGTGCATCAGCGATTGTCTCACATGCGGTTCGCGGCAGTTCTTTGAATATCAATCAATTGACATCGGATCTGTCCGGCGGAGAGACTTTGGTCAGACAGGATCCGGAAGCCGTTGTCCGCGCCTATGGCTTTTCAAACGACGAGCAAATTGTCCTGGTTTTGACTAATTTAGGCGATGAAGCTGCCACTTGCCAATTGATTTCGGATTTGCCGCTGGTATCGGCGGAAATCAGCAAATATGACGAAAACGGGCATTTCCTGGGCCGGCAAAAACTGCGTCGAAGCAGCAGTAAAATTACGATTCTTCCGGGCGGCGTTGTGAAGATATGCAAGACAAAAACGTAAAAAGCTTTTTGATTTCTGTCAATGTTACTAGATCTGTTTTTGTTTTCGTCATATAATGAAGATGTCATCAAGCTGATTACAGAAAACATCATGGCATCTGAAGATCAGGTGCCTTTGCCTGATCGAAACCGTAAATGAGGAGGATGGACTATGGAAACCAGAGCCAGAGAAATCAAAGCCCGTAATAACCCTCAGATTCGTATGCGCGTGACCCCCGGACATTTTGCAACACGAAATTCCCATATTAATTACTACGTTGATCTGACACAAGTGAAATGCTTACATAAGATGGCTAAATTGGCCGGTCAGGAGTTGGCTGTTCATTATGGCCTGACGATACCGATCGATACGATTGTCTGCCTGGAAGGGGTCGAGGTTGTTGCCGCCTTTATGGCACTTGCGCTGAACGAAAGGGCCGGTTTGTCTCAGCATGAGGACCAAAGCATCGCCATTGTCACCCCGGAGGTGAATTCCAGCGGGCAGCTGATGTTTCGCGATAACACACAATCGATGATATGGAACCGGAGCGTTCTTTTGCTGGTCGCGTCTGCGACAACAGGCCATACGATTACGCAAGCAGTCGAATGCATCGATTATTATAATGGACGGATCAGTGGCATCAGCGCTTTGTTCAGCGCCATTCACAAAGCCGGAGATTATGTTATCAACAGCATTTTCAGCAGGGAAGATGTGCCTGATTACGAGACTTATTCGCCAGCTGATTGCCCGAGCTGTAAGGCGCATCACAAGATTGATGCATTGGTCAACAGCTTCGGTTATTCTAAATTATGATTTGGTGATAGAGGACTGAGCATGAAAACATACAAAGAATTGATCGGCATTGTTCTTGAAAACAAACAGGAAATAACCGATCTGATGAGGCAGGCACACAAAAGCAGCCTGTTGAACGATAAAACGAGCGAAAATTGCTCTATTGTTGCCATCAGACGACAGGATGGCCTTATTGTACAGCGTGTGATCGACGGCAAACAAAGGCCTGATGAGCTTTATATTCTGGCGGCTTACCCTCACATCAATCCCATAGAGGCTGTGGTCCTTTTTGCGGATGAAAAGGCTGCTATCCTAAACAATTGGTGTCTGGAACAGGGAACCATGCCCCCTGAACAAGGCGAGCAGGAAGGTGATGTTGCTTATTTATCCCGACTTGTTTCATGGATTCGGGAGTATACAGACTCAACGGCAGGTGAGATTCTGATTGATTTAATTCGTGATCAGCTGATCCAAGACTTTGACGCGACCGCTGAACTGCAGGAAGCACTTGAGGAATTGTATGACCTGGATCGTGGCGTTGTGCGATTGCCGCTTTCTGATGACAAAAGCGAGGAGCCAGACCAGAATAACGAATAGAGCAGAATAAATGCAAAAAACCAGGATGATCATTTGAAATCATCCCGGTTTATTGGTGGGTAGTAGTGGACTCGAACCACCGACCCCTTGCATGTCAAGCAAGTACTCTAACCAGCTGAGCTAACCACCCGAATGCCAGATTATTATAGCTTGTGCCTGATCTGCTGTCAACCCGAAAAAAACGCACGCTGTTCTTGCCTGATCGACCAAAAGAGGCGAACATAAGATGAATAATACAAAACTTGTCTCATCCGCAATTGTTTTGGTCATGCTTTTTTTCTGCCTGACCGGTTGCTTTTTTCAGAGTAAGGTTAAAGACTATGAACAACCCTTCAGTTTGGGTGAAGGGATGACTTATAAATCTTTTGTGTTTCAGGTTTACCGACCGACCCATACCCCTTATCCTATAAAGATCAACGATCGGTACGCTTACGCTCGCGATACGCATGGCACCCACTCCGAACAATGTACCGAGGCAGTCTTTGATTTTGCAAAACCGATCACGGAGGACCTGGGTGCGGTCAAGATGGGCAACAAATGGGGCTATGTTCAGGTCACTCCACATGAGGGTGAGGGCTACCGCTTTGTGATTGAGCCTCAATTTGAATCGGCTGAACCTTTCAGGGAAGGTCTTGCCGCTGTTAGATTAAATCAACAATATGGTTATATTCGTTCAAACGGGGATTTCGTCATTGACCCTCAATATCGCTCTGCTCACTATTTCAGCGGCGGCCTTGCGGCTGTTGAGACGGATGAGGGATGGTTTTTTATTGATCAAAAAGGCAAAGCAGCAATAGAGGGCCCATATGAATGTGCCGAGTCTTTTACTATTTTTTATCAATCAGAAGATAATGAATCAAAAGTGGATACCAAAAGATCATTAGCACCAGTTAAAATCAATGAACGCTGGGGTTACATCAACCTCGAAGGGCAAATCGCGATTGAGCCCATCTATGAAGATGCCTGGGCTTTTGAACCAGATGGAAAAGCAGCCGTTAAAATAAAAAACAAATGGAAATATCTGAATACAAATGGTGAGGTCATCGGTTCAATCCATTGAAAGGTATGGATGAAGAATCAAATTTGCGGCTGATTCTCCGGCCAGATAGCCCGTGGAGAAGGCTGCCTGCAGGTTAAAGCCACCGGTATCCCCATCGATGTCCAGCACCTCTCCTGCTGCAAAAAGACCATGGACCCGTTTTGACATCATTGTTCTGGGATCGATTTCATCGAGAGCAATTCCACCAGCGGTGACCATGGCTTCATCATAACCGCGTGTGCCGGTAACCGAAAGAGGCAGATGTTGCATCAGATAAGCCAACTGTTCCAATTGGGCCGGCTTGATTTGCCCGGCTTTTATATTTTGCGGTTCCTGGCCTATAGACCGATGGACCAAAAAAGCAGCCACGGACTTTGGCAATGTTTGCGAGCTCTTGTCCAATGCCAAGGCCGCTATGACGTTGTACAACAAGGCACGTGCGTGATTTTGACAGCTAATTTTTAAAGAGTCCAGCAAGTCCTGTTGCTTTACATCCGGGATGAAATTGATGATGAACTGACAAGCATCGGCCTTTCGGTTTTTTTCTGTTTCGCATTTTACCGGGAAAGCCCTGGACAAACTAAAAGCAACAGGTCCTGAAACCCCAAAATGCGTGAAGAGGAGATTTCCTCTGGATTCAGCCAGACATTGTCCCTGCTGAAAGAGATTTGCCTTTACATCAGGGCAGCAGATGCCGCTCAAGCGCGTAACCCATGGATCACTGCTGCAAAGACCGACCAATGAAGGCCGGATGGGCGTAATGGTATGGCCTGCCGCCTGGGCCAGCCGGTACCCGTCGCCGGTCGAGCCGGTTTTCGGATAGGTGGCGCCGCCGCAGGCCAGAATCACGGCATCGGCCTGATAGGTTTTTCTGCTCGTTAATACACCTCGGATTTTACGGCGGCAAGGCCTATCGAAGGGCTTTGTGATCAACGATTGAACCCTTTCCCCATAATGAAACGAAACATTCATCGCCCGGCAAGCAGACAACCAGGCTTGAAGAACATCTTCGGACCGATTGCTTTGAGGAAAGATTCTTCCCGTCAAATCTGTTTTTGTTTGAACGCCGTATTTTCCAAGCAGTTCGATCAACTCAGGCCTAAAAAAACGCCTGAATGCAGGATACAAGAATCGGCCTTGACCAAAGTAAGCGGAAATAAAGGACTCCAGAGGCCCCTCATGGGTCAGATTACAACGCCCGGAGCCGGTGATCAGTAGCTTTTTCCCAGGCTTTTCATTCTTTTCCAGAACCAGCACATCGGCTCCTGCAAAAGCCGCGCCATAGGCTGCAGCCAGACCAGCCGCCCCTGCACCTGCGACTAAAACCATCCTGGACATAAAAACCTCATCATCAATCATTGTAGCGTAAAACGATTATGAGCCAAATCATATATTTTGTCTAGACCTTCACAATGAATAAAAATACGGTATAATGATAACGGTGTATGCTTAATATAAAAATTTTAAGATAACTTATCTTAAAATTATTGTATTGGCACGTTGCATGCAAGACGGAGGTGCAAAATGGATAAAAAGCAGATGAATCGGCCAGATTGGCAAAATCCAGAAATTCTGCAGCGCGGGCGCGAACCTGCCAGAAGTGATTTCTTTATTTACCAGGATCGGCAAACAGCGCTGAGCGGACAGCGTGGGCAATCCGTGTATTATCGGCCATTAAATGGTATTTGGGCTTTTAAATGGCATCAAAGCCCTGCCGAATGGACGGAAAAGATGGTGGAAACGGATTATGATGACACAAGCTGGGATCGTATTCCAGTTCCATCTAACTGGCAGATGCTGGGCTATGGACGTCCCCAATATACTAATGTCAACTATCCGTTCCCATACGACCCGCCTTATGTTCCGGACGAGACCCCCGTAGGCTGTTATCGAAAGCATTTTATTTTGCCGCCTTCCTGGGAAGGGAAAAAGGTTGTGATCCATTTTGCCGGCGTCAATTCATGTTTTGAGGTCTATCTGAATGGTTCATATATCGGCCTGTCCAAGGTTGCGCATATGCCGGCAGAATTCGATTTGACGCCGTTTTTGAAAAATGGCGATAATTGCCTTTTTGTTAAGGTTTATCAGTGGTGTGATGGCAGTTACCTGGAAGATCAGGATTTTTGGCGGTTGAGCGGTATTTTTCGTGATGTCTGCCTTTTGGCTTTTGAACCGGTTCATGTCCGCGATTGTTGGATTGAAGCGCTTCCTGCTGATCGTGCTGGCTGTGGTTCTCTTTCAGTTCATTTGGATCTGAGAAATCAAAGGGCTGATCAAACCTCTGTCATCCGGTTGTATCTCATCAAAGCCGATTCAGATCAGGTGCTGTGGCAATGTGAGCGAACGGTATGTCTGAAAGAGGGCGCAAAGTCCGCTTTTGATGAGATCTTTCAAATAGATGGGATCGAATACTGGAATCCCGAAAAACCTGTTCTATACCGTTTCCTTGTTGAATTGGAGCCAGACATGAGTGAGATGACAACCTGGTACCCCTTCAGGATTGGTTTTCGGTCAGTCAAGCGATGCGGCACACAAGTGCTGGTCAATGACCGGCCGATCAAGCTGCGCGGGGTCAACCGCCATGATACACATGACTTACTGGGTCATGTGACACCCATGCAAGATCTCATCAAAGACATCAAACTGATGAAGCAGCATAACATCAATACCGTGCGAACCAGCCATTATCCAAACGATCCGCGCTGGCTTGATCTGTGTGATGAGTATGGCCTGTTTGTTATTGATGAAGCGGATCTCGAAACGCATGGGGACCATATGACAGGTTTTGCTTTATCTTCAGACCCCGAATGGGAGGCAGCTTATGTTGACCGTGCGGAGCGAATGGTTCGTCGCGATCGAAATCACCCCTCGATTATATTTTGGTCGATGGGCAATGAATCCGGCTATGGCAGCAATCATCTCCGTATGATTGAGCGTACCCGCGCTTTGGATAAAACGCGTTTGATTCACTATTGTGAAGCCGGCTGGAATCCTGAGGTGGATGTCATCAGCAGCATGTATCCGGTGGCTTACCCCTTGCCTTCTAAAGAGCGGTGTGACCTCAAGCCGAAACACGCTTTGGATCGCGATTATTCTGTTGCGGAGTATGCCCTGGCTGTTGATCGTCCCTATTTTATGTGCGAATACGCCCATGCTATGGGCAATGGACCCGGCAATCTTAAAGAGTACTGGGATCTGATCGACGCCCATGATTCTTTACTGGGTGGATGTGTCTGGGAATGGGCTGATCACGGTATTCTAGCGGAAGATGAAGAGGGCCGCACCTTTTTTGCCTATGGCGGCGATTTTGGGGATGATCCAAACGATGGAGCCTTTTGCATCGACGGGCTGAACTATCCGGATCGCCGGCCGCATACAGGCCTGATGGAATTAAAAAAAGTTTACCAGCCGATCAAAATTGAGTGGGTCGATCAAACCAAAGGGATCATATCTGTAACCAACCGGAGATTATTCACAGATCTGTCTGATCTTGATGCATCTTATTCCATCTTGCGATGTGGCCGGCAAATCGCTTTTGGAACATTGGATCTTTTAGGGCTCATGCCGGGTCAAACACGGCAGATCAAAATAGATCTGCCTGAGATGGATCAGGCAGGAGACTGGCTCCTCAACATCAAGCTTTCGCAAAAACAGGATACATTGTGGGCAAACACCGGCTTTGTGGTGGCTGTCGAACAGTTCGTTTTACAACAAGGGGTTCGGCAACTGCAATCATCAGAGCAGCCCGGGTCGTTGTCTGTATCGGTGTTGGATCGGTTGCTGCTGATTGAAGGGGAGACCTTCAAGATGACCTTTGACCGGAAAAAAGGCCTTATCTCTCAGTATAGCTGGCAAGGCCAGCCGATGATCACGGGTCCGGAAACTGTTCTTTGGCGAGCGCCAACGGATAATGATCTGGGTGGCGTTTGCATCGCTGAACAATGGAAAAAAGCGGGGCTTGATCACATCCAGGAAAGGCTTTTAGATCTTCATTTTGATCTTCAGCCTGATCAGGTCCGGATCACTTGCGTCAAAGCGCAGGCCGCGCCTTCGCAAAAGCCTGTTTGTCAAACGTCATGGACCTATATCGTGTTCAAAGACGGCTCCGTCTACCTCAAAACCCATTTTGAACCAAAGACGGACTTGCCTTATTTGCCGCGAATCGGACTGCGTTTTAAATTAGCGGGCAATCTGAATCTGGCAACCTGGTATGGCCGTGGCCCGCAGGAGAGTTATCCGGACAAAAAATCAGCGGCCTTAATCGGATGCTATCAATCCCTCGTTTGCGATCTCCATGAACCTTATATCAGGCCTCAGGAAAACGGCGCACATGCCGATTGTCGTTGGTTCACCCTGACCGACGTACGCGGCTCAGGCCTCTTATTTTCCGCGCAGACGGTTTTTGGCTTTACGGCACATGACTACACCGCAGAAGCGTTGACGGCTGCCAGCCATGATCATGAACTAAAGCGTGATCCGGACTCTGTCTGGCTAACCGTCGACGCGGCCATGAATGGCTTGGGCAGTAACAGCTGTGGGCCCGAACCTTTGCTGCAGTATCGCCTTTTGCCCCAACCTGTTTCTCTATCTATGTGTTTTAGACCATTTTGCGATGGACTTCTGAATGCATCTGAACATGCGTCAGAATGGCCAGTAGCTTTGTGAATCAAGATTTGCAATATCTGCTTAAAAATCGTCTATTCCGAACAGGCCGGGTTGTCCAAAAGCCCGGCCTGTTGCATCCCAATGATCTAGAAATGACAATCAGGCTGTTGATGCCGTTTAATATACAATATCTTGTATGTATTGCTGCATTATCTACAATATGTTGACATTGCAAACACAGATTGTTAAAATTTAAAAAAAGGCCGGATGGCCACGGGAGGTACAGATGATCACACAGATCAGAAAAAGAGATGGACGCATTGTTCCTTTTCAAAGTGAAAAAATCACCTGGGCCATTTTTAAGGCAGCCAATGCTGTTGGCGGCAATGATTGGAGCATCGCCGAAAATCTGACTCGGCAAGTGATCTCGCTGGCGGAGCAAAAGGCACAAGATACAATCGTTGATGTTGAAGGCATTCAAGATCTGGTAGAAAAAGTCTTAATAGAAAACGGCCATGCAAGAACGGCCAAAGCATACATCCTCTACCGGGAGAAGCGACGGTCCGCACGCGAATCCAATGCTCTGATCGGGGCGACCATCAATATGTTTTCTGATTATCTGGATGATAAAGACTGGCAGATTCAGGAAAACGCAAATACCCAGCGATCCATTAACGGTATGAACAATTATGTTCGCGAGACCTTTACAAAACAGTATTGGCTTCATGAAATCTATCCGACCGAAATACGAGAAGCCCATCTTTCCGGCGATTTGCATCTTCATGATCTGGGGTTTTTCGGGCCTTATTGCGCGGGTTGGGATCTGCGCCAGTTGCTCAGGGATGGGTTTGGAGGCGTGCCCGGGAAAGTTGAATCCAGTC
>JAGPFK010000035.1 GCA_018056585.1 Clostridia bacterium
GACATATATCTCATTTTTCAGCTGAAAGCTGGCGGCTTGTATAAAGCCACTGTCACCCGGCCATTTGATCAAATCCTCAAGCGTGCGCCAGGTCTGGCCTTTATCTTCAGACTTTGCCAGTGAGGCATGATTACAATCCCATTGACCAGGGGCACCCCAATGCCGGACTGACATATAGTAGCAATAAAGCGTCTCCCCTATGGTAAAAGCATGAGTTGGTATGACTGTTATTTCTACATTATCTCTTTTTTTTGAACCAATAATTTCTTTTGCATGTGTCTTGTAATCTTTGATCGCGTCTGTTATTGTCAAGCCATCGGAGGGGTTATCATCATCAATGATAAACAAAACATTAGAACGCCAATCCCCATAATTTTCATCTGCAAAGGTATCGCCGCAGAACAGATATATTTTATTTTCCAGTTCTGTCATGGATCCAAGATCTGTCCCCCAAACAGAAAAGCGCTTCAATGTGTCATTTTCGGATTCCTCACCTGTAATCTGGCATACTTTATCGACTTCCCAAATCATATTTTCATGAAGACATTCACTTTTCGACGGCAACTTTGATATCAAAAGATCATCTCCATAAGCCGCTATTTCCTTAGAAGGAGATTGAGTTGATTCTGATGTTACAGCGGCTGTTTCCTCAGAACAAGACGTTTGAATCGCATGTTCTGTACGAGAGTCGGATTTTGAGCAGGATGAGAATACAGGCATTAAGCACAAAATCAAAAACAAGAATTTTATCAATTTTTTGCGAATAAATTTATACTTATACATTATATTTTTCCTTTAGCCATCACTCAATCAAAAGAATATGACGGCATGAAATGCTCTGATAAAGCGTATTTTCATTATTTTATTCCAGATATCACAATTCCTTTGATAATATGCTTCTGCAAGGCCATAAATAATAAAATTGGAGGCAGTGCCGCTAGTGTCGAACCGGCCAAAACTGTTCCGTATTTTGATGCATACATGCTATTATATGAACGTATCACTTGCATAATTTGTATATAATTTTTGCTTGTGATCGTCATTGTTGGCCACAAGAAACTGTTCCAATAGCCCAAGAACGCGCCTGTTCCCATGATAACATAGGGTGACTTTGCATTTGGCAAAAAGATCTGAATAAAAATTCTAAATCGGCTGGCCCCATCAATCAAAGCAGCATCTTCAATAGACATTGGCATATCGAAGAAGAATTGTCGAAAAAAGAAAATGCTGTAGGCTGAAGCCAGACCCGGCACAATTAAGACAGAAAAAGTATCAAGCATACCCAGTTTATTGACCAGAACAAAGGATGTCAACAGGATTGTAATACCTGGGATATACATGGTAAAGATGGTTATCCTCCAGAGAATTTTCTTAAATGTAAAATCAAGTCTTGCATAAGCATAGCCGGCCATTGAATTAATCGTAATTGATAAGAGGGCTGCAACTGTAGCCACAAATGCCGTGTTTTTCATCGCAACATCGAAAGGAAATGTCGTATCTTTAAACAATCTCTTATAATTATCCAGAACCCATGTGCTCGGCAGGAAAGTAAAAGGAACGGACAAAACTTCTTTTTCAGGCTTAAATCCGGAAACCATCATCCAGGCAAGTGGAAATAGAGCTAAAAACGCAACAATAAGCCCAATAATCAGAACAATAATATAAAGCAAATCAATTTTTTTATCATTCATTTTGGGTCTCCCGTTCATCCTTCCAAAGATCTTTCCGAACGTAAAATTGTAAAGACAACGCTGTTGATCGAGCCAATAACAATCATCATCAGAAGTGCCCCAGCCAATGTATAGCCCATATTGACACTTTGATTCTTGAAATTATTATATAAAAACATCATTGGCGTAAGTGTTGCGTTGGTTGGACCACCGCCTGTCATCATATAGGGGAGGTCAAACATTTGAAGTGTGCCAGTCATCATACTGATCAGAATGAGAACGAAAATATTTTTTAAGCACGGGATGGTTATTCTGGTCATCTTAATCCAGGCTCCGGCTCCATCAATCGAAGCAGCCTCATAGTACGTTTGGGGTATATTGTTCATACCCGCATACATTACAAGGCTTGTATAGCCAAATCCAAGCCAGATGGCCGGAATACACACAGCAAGCAAGGCCAGCGTCGGATCAGTCAGCATCGCAATGCGTCCGAAACCAAGCTTTCGACTAATTTCATTCAGTAATCCAGCTCTGTAATTTAAAATGAACAAGAAGATCACAGAAGCAACAACACCTGAAATAACATTGGGTACATAGATGGATGTTTTAACTATGCTTCCGGTTTTCTCAGGCAATTCCATCAGAATGTGCGCAAAAAGAAAAGCAAAAATAATCTGAGTTGGAATAATAAGAAGAATATATTTGATAATATTCCGGATGGAGCGCAAAAATAATTCATTTAGCAATATTAGACGGTAATTTTTAAACCAGACAAATTCAGATTCTCCATAAAAAGACCATGTGGTAAAACTCATTTGTAATGCCATAAACAAAGGAATAATGACAAAAATGAGCAGCAGCACAAAAGACGGTAATATCATTAAATATCCCGTGATGTGATCCATGCGCCTGGTCGTTGAACGGCCCTCTTTTTGAACGGGTCGACTTCTATTCAGCATGATATGACGCTCCTCTGACAAATTGCAGCGTAATGCAGTGTTTCTTGACACTGCATTACGCTCAGATCATGCAACTTATTTCTTGGGTTTTTTGCTCGCATAATCATTGTTTTGAATAAAGGTATTGATTGAAGCCTCGCATTTAGCCAAAGCTTCTTCAACAGACATTTTGTTAACCACAACATCGCCGACAGCAGTCAAGACAAAGGCGCTGATATCCCAGGCATAAAGCGGTTCCGGGACAGTATAGGGGATCACATCCCTGACGATTGTCTGCATCCAGGGATCATCTTTCCCTTCCGTCATGCTGACAATATATTCATCAACTGATTTTCTCGGTGAGAATTTCGAAAACTGAGCAACTTCAAAAAACGAAGCGGCCCGCGCCGGATCAGAACCAAGCAGCCAATAGGTATAGGCACCGCCCCCCTCGGGGTTTTTAGCTTTTGCATCAATAACATAAGTCCATCCACCCACTGTTGATTGGAAGGGCTTGCCATCTTTTGTTGGTGCCGCTGCAACGCCAACCTTGTCTACAAGCTCCGGATAATCATTTCGAATGGTGCCGATAGCCCATGAACCACAAAACGTGATGGCAAGACCACCTTGACAAAATGGCGTAATATCGTTATATCCGCCGAGCGCTTGCTCTGGAACGGCACCCGACTCATAGGCTTCTTTGAAAAAGTTTAAAAGATCTTTGTACCCTTCATCATTCACTGCAGCAGCTGACCAGTCTTCATTGAGAGCCATATGACCTGCCGCCGTCTGTTGCCACCCCCATAAAGACCACTCGTAATTAAGGCCAAGGCCAAACATCTCATCCGTCGTGCACTTAACGGCCGCATCGATCAATTCATCCCAAGTTTTAGGCGGCTTGTTTGGATCAAGGTCATTTTGCTCAAAGACATCTTTCCGATAATACATGACCACTGCAGGCTCGAGAAGTTGGGGATAAGCATATTTCTTACCTTCAACAGTAATCATATCAAGGACATTTGGATATAAATCATCCCAGGCATCATCTGGAATCAAATCATCCATTGGCTGGATCAAACCATCATTGGCATTCCAGACCAGGTTCCCGTAATTAACCAGGAAAATATCAGGCGCCGTCCCTGATGCTCTGGCGGCAGAAATCCTTTCTTCCCATGCATCTCCAGGAATAAATTCCTGTATCACATTTCCGCCCAGGCTATTATATTCCTCAACTTTCTCTTCACACCAAGCCCGGTTCCAGTCTTCAAAAATCTGATTCCAGAGAACTGTTTCTTCTGTATGAATCATGCCAGTCCCTGTTTCTCCTGTTGTTTCACCAGGCTGACTGCTTGTGCTTTCCGTTGTTGTCGTTTCGGTTGATTTTTTCGTGGTGGATGTCGTCGACGTCTCTCCACAGCCAACAAACGACATAACTGCAAATAGCACGGCTAAAAACAATGCCATTAATTTGCGATTCATTTCAATTTCCTCCTTCATTCCTTGTTAGCTCGAGCATATAAACTTTCCGAGATTTTAGACTGAAACATAGATCATTTGGCCAGAATGATCCAACATTTCCAATTTGAGTAACAGTTGTACCATAATCCGGGTCAAAGTCTTCAAACAATGTCATGGACCATAGATCTGATTCATCCTCTTTTATCAAATCAAGCATGGGAGAAAAAAAGCAATCCTCTTTTCCCGTATTGACCATAAAAATAGCAAGGCGGCTGCCATTTGATGATGACCACACGCTTGTTCTGACGAGAGGAACTTCATAGCTGCCTTGCTCCTGATACATTTCATTTTCGCCATGATTATATTGAAACCATTTTGCTTCATAGCATGGAATGGATTGGTTCAGATCTCTAAGCATTTTTCCATATCCCAAATATGGATGACCTTCCTTTACACGCAATGCTGCGAATTGTCTGACATAGCAAGCGCGCTCGGCACAATAGGAATAATGTCGCGGCTTAAATCGAAAATAATGCTCCATTTGGGAATTTTCGATGCCGTCAAGCTCCTCCATCGGACTGTATTCGTGATTCAGTTCATACAGTCCGCCCCAAAGATATGTTTTGGCTACAATATCATAAAAGTAATCGCCTGTTTCCTCGACTAATTTACCCCAGCCATCACAGCGAACAACACCGTATTCGTGATAAACATAAGTGAAAAGCGGGACCATCCTTGCCTGGCCACTGACCATCAGAGGTCTTAACGGCCATGTCTCTAAAGTCGAGGAAGGTTGTGCCCAGGCCCTGGCTTGATAATAATCAAGCTGAGGGATGAATAGTTCATTGATCAATTCTGTTCCCAGAGGGATTGGCTTTCGTGCCATCTCAGAAAGCTTATTTCTGGTTTCATCATAAATTTTCTGATAACACGCCGTCAGCTGACTGGCTGCGCCTGGTATGTGTCCGTGTTCTTCAGATAAGCAGCATCGGATCAGATTATTGGCGGAAATATCATAATACATGGAATCAGGCTGCGCTTCACGATAAATCTGAGCATCGCGTTCGACATGAAATTTCTGTGTAAATTCTGAACAAGGGCAAAGCATATTAAAACGATACGAATCGTGGCTGAATACGGGTACAGGCCATTTGATAAGATTAGCTTTCAACTTTTCTTGATCAGACTGATTGAGAGAAACAAGAAAATCGAATTCAAACGGTGCATAATAATCACCATTGTTTCTGATCGTTTCTAGATTTTCTTCTGAGAATCTTGTAGGAAGCCAATCTTCTAGCCCTCCTGGTACGCCGCTGCCAAAAGTCTGCGGCTTATTTGTCCAGTCCGGGCCCAGAATATGAAATATCGGCGAGCCAATATCCTGGTGATATCGATTCAGCCATTTTGAACGGTCATGGCCAGCATTTACTCCAAATGTGACTAAGCCGACATCTTCATAAAGCCATTTTGGATATTGCTTCGGACTTTGATTTTCTTTAATTCCTTTCTGGCACCACGGCTGGTGAACAGCCCATTCTTTATACAAATCAGCAGCCTCTTGCCAGGTTGGGTTTGGTGACATAAAGCTTATTTTAAAATCATAGTCTGTTGACAGAACAATGTGACTTTGGCCATCACGCATATCTTCATAACCAATCATCAAAGAAGCATTCATGTATCCATTTTCAGGATAACAATTTAACCATTTTTGCCTGCCATTCGGATCTTCAGCAGCAAAATACAACCCCCCACGGTCAGAACCATAATAGCTAAAAAATTGCATGGTTGCTCCAGAAAAGCCTTCCGGATATGGAATATACTTAAGAAAAGACAATTGACTTTCCTCAGCTGACAAAGGATTCTCAATCAGCAAGCCCGTTGCATACGAATGAACAAGGTAGTCCTTTTTGCTGATCTGAGCAATACCGCAGACTAAGGGATATTGATAAACAGCGATACGCCGACCCGACTCATTGATTAACTTTGATCGAAAGAGAACAGAATTTGATTGGAGCTGAATGGTTGCTTCTAAAAAGATGTTCTCCGCGATAAGCCAGGTCAATGAAATGTTTTGATTATCCTGGGTATTCAGATCATATTTAAAATCAATAAAATCAGAACTAAAATCTCCGTCATCCCAAATAAGAAAAGGAGGCGTGTTTAAGGTATCCTCGCAAATATGACAGTCGAGCGGAGAAAAACAGTGCACAAGATCGGTTAATAATAAGATGCTGCCGTCAACTTCAGATAAACCCAGCTTTATCCATTCATTGCTTAAGGTAATCATAATCTAAGTCTCCATTTCTGGATGTGGCATCGATGCCACATTGAATGTTTTATGCGGCTTCTTTTCTATTTCTTCAATCAATAACAAAATATACAAACAGATGAAGCAGCAAAAGACTGATTATATTTGTGCACTCTGACATGTGACATCGATGTCACATGCCTATCTTATACCCACTCTTGATCGATGTCAATACATAAAATAAATTCTTTCGCTAAAATTTCATTGAAAATTATCACCCAAACGAATCATATTAATATTTTCGTATCGAGTGATGAGGTCAAAGATTTATAAAGCAAGAGCGAACATATAAAATGACTTTGAGCGAGCACTCATCCATAGCCGGTTTGGATCGTGGCAAATCTTACTATACAGCCCGACACTTGTTTACTTCTTTATCCTGACTCATTATAAGGGCATCACCATCGTTCAACCGAAAGAATATCAACATCAAACTGCTGTTCAATCAGCCGTAACACAGCATCTATGATCTGTTTGGCATGTTTTTCGGTGTTGCTGACACAAGCAATGCCAAATACAATGCGGCGATGCAGATCCTGGTCAGCCACTTCTGATATAGAAACATTAAAACGGCGGCGCACCTGATCCTGGATGCTCTGCAAAACCTGCCGTTTGTCTTTTAACGACTGCGCATCATGCAACATCAGGGTCACTTTGATGGCTTCGACAATCATGGTTGATCCCATGCTCATCGAAAATAATTACGCCATTGACGCCTTCTGCGCCAATTATAAATACGGTTATACAGGTCCGGGCCGAAAAAGAGTGCGATGTTGACTAATGAAACGAGAAGAGCGATGCGTTCCGGCCAACGTGACACAATCAAAGACCAGGCAAAAAAAGCAGCGTCTATGATGGCCAGCCATTTTACCTTAATAGGCAGGATAAAAAACAAAAGCAACTCAAAATCAGGATAAAGAATAGCAAAAGCAAAAAACAAAGATAAATTGAGATACTGATTGCTTGCATAACCAGTAATTAATCCGGAAAGAATGGTGCCAAGGATACCAATGATGTAAAAGAGGTTAAAGCGGGCTGTTCCCCATGCTCCCTCCAGCGCTTCGCCAATCATCCAATAAAAGTACAAGGCAAAAATGATAAACAGCGGGCTGCTGGGGGGCGGAACAAAGATAAATGAAATCAAACGCCAGATCTGGCCTGACATAATGCCCGTTTTGCTGAACATCAGCAACTGACTGAATGAGCCGGAAAAAATAATATCCAGAAAAAAGACGATGCCCATGCCGATCACAATGTATTTCATCAAACTCTGTACGGCTATACGTTCCAGTTTTCGTGAAAGCCGATCTAGCAGGTCTCTCATTTGTGTTCCTCCTTAGGTGCGCTAAGCGGGCGGATATTGTTGTCATGGCATCGGTCTATATACCGACCGTAACCAGTTTATCACAGCTTAGACGATGTTGCATCCGGTAAAAGCGACTTCATTCTGTAATCTGTGCTATACTGAAATGAAAATAATTCATAATCGGATGAGGAGGGATCAAAATGCGTGCTCTCTTTCTTGGTGGTACAGGAACCATCAGCACCGCAATCAGTCATTTGCTTGTTGAAATGGGTTGGGACTTAACCTTACTGAACCGTGGTTTGCATGCTGATCGGGTGCCGGCCGGGGCATCTTTGCTGATTGGCGATATGGGAGACGAAGAGATAATCAGGCAGCTGCTTTCTGATCAGTGGTTTGATGTTGTTGTTGATTTCATTGCTTTTGTTCCTGAGCACGTTCGCCGCGATATTCGCCTTTTTCAGGGGCACTGCCATCAATACATTTTTATCAGTTCAGCTTCCGTTTACCAGAAACCTCCAATGAATTATTTCATAACAGAAAGTACGCCTCTTTCAAATCCTTACTGGCAGTATTCGCGTGATAAAATAGCTTGTGAAGAAATACTGATGAATGCTTATCGGGAAAGCGGATTTCCCGTCACCATCGTTCGCCCAAGCCATACCTACGGCGATTGGTCTATCCCATTGCCTATTCATGGAAAAAACGGGCCCTGGCAGACCATTTTACGCATGAAAGAAGGTAAGGGGGTCCTTGTCATTGGAGATGGAACCTCTCTTTGGACTTTGACGCACAGCCGGGATTTTGCCCGCGGTTTCGTCGGGTTGATGGGAAACATCCATGCCATTGGCGAAGCAGTCCATATTACATCCGATGAAGCGCTCACATGGAACCAAATCTTTCAATGCATTGCGATGGCTCTGGATGTCAGACCCAATCTGTTCCACGTTTCAGCCGACGCAATAGTGGCACGTGATCCGGCTCAGCTCGGCCCTCTGATTGGCGATAAATGTCATTCACTCATTTTCGATAACAGCAAACTCAAACGCCTGGTTCCTGGCTATGCAGCAACCATCCGCTTTGACCAGGGTATCCGAACAACACTCAACTATTTTATGGCTCATCCGGAATTGCAGCGTCATGATC
>JAGPFK010000036.1 GCA_018056585.1 Clostridia bacterium
AGCTGGCGGCGATGAAGCGGCCTTGTTTGCGGCGGTCCTGTACCACATGTACAGTCAGTATGCGGAACGCCACGGTTGGTCTGTTCAGTTTGTTGATGCGCACGAAACTGAAATAGGCGGGTTTAAAGAGATTATCTTCATGGTTGAAGGGAAAAACGCTTACAGCCATTTGCGCTTTGAAAGCGGAGTCCATCGCGTGCAGCGTGTTCCTGTGACAGAAGCCGGCGGAAGGATTCATACGTCTACGGTGACGGTTGCCGTCCTGCCCGAAGCGGAGGATGTTGAAGTGGACATTGACCCGGCTGACCTTGAGATTGATACCTTTCGGGCATCAGGCGCCGGTGGTCAGCATGTGAACCGGACCGATTCGGCCATTCGAATCACGCACAAGCCGAGCGGCATCGTGGTCACCTGTCAGGATCAGCGCTCCCAGTACAAGAACAAAGATCGAGCCATGGCGGTTTTGAAAGCGAGACTGCTGGAGCAGGAACGCATGCAGCAGGAAGGCAATATTGCAAGGAACCGGCGAAACCAGATCGGGACAGGTGATCGGAGCGAACGGATCAGAACCTATAACTACCCACAGGGGCGGGTGACCGATCATCGCATCGGACTGACACTTTACCAGCTTGACGAGGTGCTGGAAGGGAATTTGGATCCGTTTATAAAGGCGCTGATGACTGCCGAGAAGAGTCGTCAAAGCCAGGCACATATCCAAGAGGATGATTGAAGAAAGCCGTGTGTTCATTGAAAACAATCGTCATTCGCGTTGATGCAAAAAACCCGGAGGATACTTTACTGAAACCGGCGGCCGAGGCCTTAAAAAAAGGCGAATTGGTGGCTTTCCCGACGGAAACGGTGTATGGGCTGGGCGCCAATGCCCTAAAACCGGACGCCGTCGCTTCTATTTTCAGGGTAAAAGGAAGACCTGCTGACAATCCACTGATTGTCCATGTGGCGGATCCGGCCGGCCTTGAGCCGTTGGTTTCGGAAGTAACGCCTTTGGCGCGAAAACTTCTTGCCTTTATGCCGGGCCCGCTGACATTGGTCTTGCGGCGCTCAAAACAAGTTCCGGATCTGGTCACGGCCGGACTGGACACAGTGGCCGTTCGAATGCCGGATCATCCGGTTGCAAGGCGGCTGATCGAACTTTCCGGCGTCCCTGTTGCGGCCCCATCCGCCAACCGATCGGGACGCCCAAGCCCGACGCAGGCCTGGCATGTGCTGCAGGACCTGGACGGCCGCATCCCTTATTTGGTCGACGGAGGACCCTGCCAATATGGGTTGGAGTCAACCGTTGTTGATGTGACCGGACCCAAACCTGTTATCCTGAGGCCAGGCAGCATAACGGCCGCCATGATTCTTTCTGTTACCGGCGTTTCGCCTGTTTTACAAGACACAGCCGATGCCGATGTTCCCCGCGCTCCCGGAATGAAGTACCGTCATTACGCGCCCAAAGCGCGTGTGGCCATTGTTGATGAATCGACCGGGCCGGCGATCGCGGCGAAGATTCGCGGCTTGATTTCAAATGGTAAACGGATCGGCGTGTTTGCCTGTGAACGCCTGATCCGTGAAATGGGGTTGTCCTGTATCCCGGTGGATGCCCATACAGAAAAAGCAACTGTACCGGCTGACGGTGCTTGTTTTAGCCTCGTATACGGACCGGAACCGGATGCGGAAAAGGCCGGTCAGGCTTTATTCGACGCCTTGCGGACACTCGACAGCCTAGGCTGTGATCTCATTATTGCAGAAGGCCTTCCAGCCGAGGGGATTGGCTCTGCCTACATGAACCGATTACGCAAGGCAGCCTGTCTGGATGAGAAGACCCTTTAAAAGGAGGAATAAGAGTGAGTCAAGAATCAGATCAAACAGCGTGTCCAGGCACCCCGGCAGAATCAGAGGATCAAAGACCGGAAGTGGAAACGGAACCGGTACAAGCCGGACAAGCAAGACTGCTTTTGTTTGTCTGCACCGGCAATACCTGTCGCAGTCCGATGGCGGCTGCTCTCTTTAATCATTTTTATGCAGGAGGGAAATATCACGCTGAATCGGCCGGGTTGGCTGCTGTGGAAGGCGAGCCGGCATCAACGGAAGCCGTGCTGGTGATGCAGCGCCTCTACGGGTTGGATCTGAGCACGCATCGTTCGCGATCCATTTTCGGAGTGTTAACCGAACAGAACGCAGACCTCATCCTGACCATGACACGCAGCCAGCAGCGTTTGTTGCAGCAATTGATTCCAGAATTGGCTGACAGGGTTTTAACATTATCTGAAGCAGCCGGCTTGCCCGCTGAGGATGTCATCGATCCCTTTGGCCAAAAAGAGGACGCATATGAACAAACCGCATTTGAGTTGGCTGAATTGGTTTTTCGATTGGCCAGCCGGCTGGATGAAAATAATGGCTCTGGGCAAAAGACAGAAGCATAATAAAGAGCTAAACTAAAAGCTAAACTGAAAAAGGAAGTTTTGTCTTGACGGATTTTGAGTGTCATGCTATAGTCTGGTGTGCTGTGCTCAAACACAGAAGAATATCCTCGCTCTGCCATGAGGGCAGAGCCGTTTAGTCCAGGAGGTGAACCATTTGCAAAGGCAATATGAAGTCGTCTACATTTTAAATCCGACGATGGATGAAGAAGCAATCAATACAACGATGGAGAAGATCCAGACGCTGATTGAATCATCCGCAACGGTGGAAAAGGTCGATGTCTGGGGCCGTCGTAAGCTTGCTTATGAAATTGACGATCAAAAAGAAGGTCATTATGTTTTGATCAATTTTAGTGCGGAACCTGATTTTCCAAAGGAGCTCGAGCGTGTGCTCAAAATTACGGACGGCGTCCTGAGGTATTTGATTGTCCGCACAGATGACTGAATGCAGTCAGAAAGGCGGCGAGCATGAACAAAGCAATTTTGATGGGAAGACTGACACGTGATCCCGAACTGAGGATGACAGCCAATCAAATTCCGGTGTGTTCTTTTACATTGGCTGTGGACCGGCGCTTTAAAAACGCAAATGGCGAGCGGCAAACAGACTTTATTCCCATTGTTGCCTGGAGGCAACAGGCAGAATTTGCAAGTAAGTATTTCCGTAAAGGATCCCGCATGGCCGTGGTTGGCAACATCCAGACGAGAAGTTGGGATGACGCGGAAGGGAAACGTCATAGTGTGACAGAAGTGATCGCTGACGAGATTTATTTTACCGAGTCTAAGAAAAGCAGCGAAGCTTTTACCGCAGAACCTGCTGAACAAATGACTGAAATCGCCCAGGATAATGGCACTGAAGGCTTTTTCCCGGGTCCGGATGATGGCACAACGCTGCCCTTTGACCTTTCTTAACATCAAATCAGAAGTGAAAGGAGATAAAATTCATGGCAGAAGCGAAACGCAACGAGGCTTCTTATACGAGGCCGAGGCGGTCCAGGCGCAAAGTATGTGTATTCTGCGCTGAGAAAATAGACCCGATCGATTATAAAGACGTAGCCAGGCTCCGTAAATTTATATCAGAACGCGGTAAAATCCTGCCCAAGCGCATGACCGGTAATTGTGCCCGCCATCAGCGGGAAATGACGATCGCCATCAAGCGTGCACGACATCTTGCTCTGTTACCGTTTACCGGCGAATAGAAAAGCAGATTGAAAAAGCCGCGGCTGTTCTGACGAGGAGCCGCGGCTTTTTTTTGTTGCGTGCCTGCAGGCAGGCCAATTTATGTTACAATCAAGAAAGAAACGTGCTGTCCGAGAGGAGGAGTGCTTGTGAAAGTTATTTTGCTTCAGGAAGTCAAAGGGTTGGGTAAACCAGACGACATTGTCGACGTGAGTGATGGTTACGCACGGAATTATTTATTTCGCAAAAAATTGGCGATTGAAGCTACCCCATCCAATTTGAATGTGATTCAAATGAAAAAACAAGCTGAAGCGGCACGACAGGATCGGGCGTTGGAAAAAGCCCGCGAAACAGCTGCTCAAATTGACGGAAAGCTGTTTACCATTCCGATGAAATGCGGCGAAGGCGGCCGCCTTTATGGTTCGTTGACAACCATGGATGTTGCCGATGCGCTTTTAAAAGAAGGATACAAAGTGGACAAACGCGGCATCACCATCCCCGGACAGGTCAAGACATTGGGTGACTATGATGTAGTGGTGCGTTTGCATCCCGAGGTCACCGCGCACATCAAAATCCGACTGGTCGCCGCTTAGGGAGGTCATTCATGGCGTCAGATGCCATCCAATTAATCCCAGGGGGCAAAGTGCCTCCTCATAATCTGCAGGCCGAACAATCGGTTCTGGGCTGTGCCTTATCCGGCGAAAGGCCTTTGGCTGAAATCACGGCTTTGTTAAAAACGGAAGACTTTTACAGGCCGCAGCACCGCCTGATTTATGATGCGATCTGTGCCCTGTATATGGACAGCAAACCGGTCGATATCATTACGGTAACCGATCTGCTTGAAAGCCGTGGACAACTGGCTCAGGCAGGGGGCCTTGCTTATGTCAGTTCTCTGCCCGACGCGGCGCCTCTTGTTGCCAATGCCGCCCATTATGCGGATCTTGTGCGTCAGAAAGCCATTTTACGACGATTGATCAGCACCATGCAGGAAATCATTGGATTATGTTACAACGATCCTGACGATGCCGATATTCTGTTGGACGTGGCTGCCAGACGAATTTACGAGATCAGGGAAAACAGAGACATCAGCGGATTTGAAAGTATAAAGGACATTATGAGCCGAACGGTCAATGAGCTGGCGGCCATTGCCCGAGGAGAACCACGGCAAAAAGTCGTTTTAACGGGGTACTATCATTTGGATAAAATCCTGGGCGGCCTGCGGCCTGGTGGGCTGACCATTGTTGCGGCGCGTCCGTCTATGGGAAAGTCAGCTTTCGCCTTGAACATTGCTCAAAAAGCGGCCACGCTCTATCGCGTTCCGGTTGCTGTTTTCAGCCTTGAGATGTCAAGGGAAGAAATCAGTAATCGGCTACTCAGCAGTCAATCTTTGGTGAATGCTCATTTGCTTTCAACCGGCGAACTGCAGCCCGAGGATTGGGAGAAGATCGCTCGGGCTCTGCCGCTTTTGTACGCGGCTCCCATCTATATTGATGACCGATCGGGAACCAGTGTCATGGAAATGATGTCTAAATGTCGTCAGCTCAAGTTGGAAAACAAACTGGGCCTGGTGATTGTTGACTATCTGCAGCTGATGAGCAGTCATCTTTCCCGTGTGGAAAGCCGGCAGCAGGAAATTTCGGAGATCTCAAGAACATTGAAAATCATGGCCCGGGAATTGTCTGTTCCGGTGATTGCTCTCTCTCAGCTGAGCCGGGCCTGTGAAATGCGTTCAGACAAAAGGCCATTACTGTCTGATCTGCGCGATTCAGGTGCCATTGAACAGGACGCGGATGTCGTCATATTTCTTTACCGGGAGCAGTACTACGCCTCCGATCCGATTCTTACTGAGACAGAAGACGCCGAGGTGATTGTGGCCAAAAACAGGCAGGGCGCGACCGGAAGTCTGCATC
The DNA here is from genome assembly GCA_018056585.1 of Clostridia bacterium. Classification (GTDB taxonomy): domain Bacteria; phylum Bacillota; class Clostridia; order Saccharofermentanales; family UBA5734; genus JAAYBY01. The sequence continues at coordinate 5,510 of JAGPFK010000036.1, forward strand.
TGGGGTGGTGGCCGAAATATACTTTATTTTTCGAAAAGGATGACGGCCGATTCCCGGAAGAACCGCCGCCGTTTTAAATGATGACCGATCATATTGAATCAAATAGAAAAAATAACAGTCCGGATCTTTTTGATCGTGTTCGTGAGCTTATTTTACGCGAGCATCTGATCCCGAAGGACAGCTTGATCATAGCCGCTGTTTCCGGCGGAGCTGATTCGATGGCTCTGCTTCTGATTTTGTCAGACATGCGGGCGATCCTGCCCTTTTCTCTCCACTGTGTTCATGTCCACCATGGCCTCAGGGGTCCGGATGCGGATGCCGATCTTTTTTATGTGCGGGATTGGTGCCGGCGCTTGTCTGTTCCTTTTCACGCGCGTCATATCGACGTGTCACAAAAAGCTGACCTGGAAAAAATCGGTTTGGAATTGGCTGCGCGGCAGGCGCGTCTCTCTGTTTTTCGCGAACTGTCTGAAGCGCTCCGATTAGAACAGGCTTTGGAACGACCGGCCAGGATTGCGCTGGCACATCACATGGACGACCAGGCTGAAACGCTGTTGATGCATCTTGGACGGGGGACCGGCCTTGACGGGTTATCGGGCATGCGGTTAGACGACGGTTTTATGATCCGGCCTCTTCTTTATTGTCGAAGAAGCGATATCGAGACATGGCTTTCGGAAAAACAAATCAGCTGGCGTCAGGACCACACAAACGAAGATGATTTTACGGTCCGTAACCGCCTGCGTCATCTGGTTCTGCCGGCTTTTTCCGAGGCGCTGCGTTATGATCCGGTCCCTTTACTGAGTCGGGCGGCGGACCATCTGGCGAGCGACCGGGATTTTCTTGATGAATGCGCCCATGAGGCTTTTATGCATGGCCGTCGTGACAAAGGATTGTCTGTGACGGATCTTTTGGTTTTGCATCCGGCTCTTCAGGTCCGTGTGATCCGCCTTTTCTGGGAGGAACAAACCGGCGGTGTTCAAAGCCTGGGCCACGTTCATTATCAAATGATTCAAAACTGGCTTTTGAGCGCAACAACAGGAAAAGGGCTTGATTTACCGGGTGGCTGGCGGCTCGTCGCCGCGTATGGGACGATTGTTCTGAAAAAGCGAGCCGGATCAGAGTGTGATAGAGAAAGCAATCCGAGTCCCATTCGGGTCAATATACCGGGCGTCACACGCTCAGAAGATTTAAAAGTGCAAATCGAAGCGGAACTGATTGAGAATGATGATGAGATCGTTTATAATGGCGCAATGGAATATTTTCGGCTCGAACGTATTCAGGGCTGCGAGCTGAGGCGATGTCTCCCCGGAGACCGGATTCGTCCTTATGGCCGATCTCACAGCAAGCTTTTGAAGAAATTTTTTCAAGAGCAGCGCGTTTTGCCCGAAGAACGATCCAGGCTGGTCTTATTGGCTTTAGGCAACGATGTGGTCTGGTTACCCGGATACGCATCGGGTGCTGATTATGTAGTAAGGCCAGGGGATGAAAAAAAGGGTCCGCTTGTTCGGATGCGGCTCACTTCGATTCATAATGGTAACACGTGAATCAGAAGATAAAGCGAAAATCTGATATGATGTATTTTGGTTTGAACGATTGAGAAAAAATCGCGAACAGAGGAGGGTATGCAGTCGAATGGCAAAATATCTCAAAGAAATATTGATTCACCGCGATGAAATTAGTACAATGTGCCATCGACTGGGTGCACGGATATCGGCTGATTACGCCGACCGTGAAGTGATCCTGATTTGTGTGCTGAAAGGTGCTTATGTTTTTATGGCTGATCTGGCACGCTGCCTGACCATTCCTTGCCGCATCGATTTTATGTCCGTGTCAAGTTATGGCAGTGGAACCCGTTCTTCTGGCGTGGTTCGCATTACAAAGGATTTAGACTTGGATATTACAGGCAAGCATATTATGATTGTGGAAGATATTGTCGATTCAGGATTGACCCTGAACCATTTGCGTCAATTGCTCGCAACAAGAAAGCCGGCCAGTATAGCCGTTTGCGCAGCTTTTGATAAGCCTGATCGACGTAAAATACAGGTAGAGGTAGAATATATCGGTATGAAGATCCCTGATGAGTTTATTGTGGGCTATGGTCTTGACTTCGATGGAAAATACAGGAATCTTCCCGATGTGTTTATATTGGGAGACGACAGTCAAGGAGGAAACAAATGAAACCAAATCGTGCCATGAATGGGATGTCCTTTTATATCATCCTGCTGGCCATTATTATTTTTCTGTCGTTTTTTATGTCGCGGATGACTCAACCGGAACAGATTACCCTTTCGGATTTGACCAAAGAAATCAACAGCGGCCACGTCAGTGAAGTCATTGTGAATGGCTATACGGTTGAAATACGCTATGAAAAGACGGCTACGACCCCTGCCCGGTCGGTCAGTAAAGAAATTTCACCGCTATGGATGGAGAAATTTCTGGATATACTGATGGAGGCCGAAAGTTCAGGAAAAATTAAATCTTTTGATTACAACGAACCGACTGATATTACCGGCTGGCTCAACATCATCATGATTTTGGTCATGGTTGTGGGGATGGGTGCTTTTATCTGGTTTACGTATTCGCGTCAGGCCGGAGATGGCCGCAGCGCCATGAATTTTGGACGAAGCCGGGCTAAACTGAATGATCCATCCAAGAATAAAGTGACCTTTGCTGATGTGGCTGGCGCTGATGAAGAAAAAGCGGAGCTGGCCGAAGTCGTTGATTTTTTGAAAAACCCGAAAAAGTACGCGGAGCTCGGCGCAAAAATTCCTCGTGGCATTTTGCTGGTTGGGCCTCCTGGCACAGGTAAGACCTTGTTGGCCAAAGCCGTTGCTGGAGAAGCCGGTGTACCGTTTTTTTCCATCAGCGGATCAGACTTCGTGGAAATGTTCGTTGGGGTCGGTGCTTCTCGTGTGCGCGATTTATTTGAGACTGCAAAGAAGAACGCGCCCTGCATTGTTTTCATTGATGAGATTGATGCCGTTGGACGTCACAGAGGAGCGGGACTGGGCGGCGGACATGATGAACGTGAGCAGACACTCAATCAGCTCCTGGTCGAGATGGATGGTTTCGGCCCAAATGAGGGGGTCATCGTTATGGCGGCCACCAACCGGCCGGATATACTCGATCCCGCGTTGCTGAGGCCAGGGCGCTTTGATCGCCGGATCACTGTTATGCGTCCGGACATCAAAGGCCGGGAAGAGATTTTAAAGGTTCATGCG
>JAGPFK010000037.1 GCA_018056585.1 Clostridia bacterium
AACATAGCCTTGCTCGAAGTCAAGCCCATAGTGCCGCATGACGCTCCACACCTCAAGGCCGTTGCCCTCCGGCAAGCAGGGGTTCCAGCAGAGGCCGCAGCCATGTGAGCTGGAAAGCTCGGCTCCGTTCAGCACAACCTTCGGATTTATATTGACAGCCAGCGGGTTTTCCGCGTTGATTTGCATCTGCCGCTCAACGGTAAGCTCGGTTCCGTCGCCATCGGCGGAGAGGTTCCATTGCTCCAGAAAGGCGTGGATTCGCTCCGCTGAAACCTGCAAGCAGAAATCGACAACCAATCCTTTCCCACAGGTGTAAATCGCCGGAACCATCCAGACCTCATCCTCCCAGGCAATTTGCCTGTTCAGGGAGATTTCCTTTCCTGCCCTTTCGCGGCCAGGATGCCCCCAAAAGTTCCCGTCAAAGTAAACCTTCCATTCCGGTATGGGGGACTCAGCGGGAACGGTGTTATAGTAGTCCTCCGTATAGGGAATGGTGCGGTAATCAAACCCCTCCTGCAGGGCTTTGATATAGGTAAACGGCTGCTCCATAGGCATAAGGGACATCTTTTCGCGGAGGATATGAAGCGCTGACGATTGCTCGTTCGTAGGGGCGTTTTTCCGCAGGAATTCATCAAACTGTTCCTGCTCCCAACACCACGCCTGTTCCAGTGCCGCAGTATGGCCGCAAGCCAGCAAAAGTCTCAGAAAATCCTTGAAATCCCGTGCCAGCGGATGCACATGGCTACCGGGTGCGTTCATTGGGCTGACGGCAAATACCATCTCGCCAAAGCCACGCACAAAGCAAAAATGAATGCCGTCAACGCCAGCCCAGCCCATGATGCTTGCACCCTTGGGAGTACAGAAATAGTTATTTTCGTTCGCTCCCTGCTCAAGGCCGATAAGGGAACCGTCAATATTTAGTTTCAGATATTCTTGATAAATTGTTTCCATTACCGCCTCTCATTCTACTTCTACGTATTTTTTGACGAATTGAAATTATACCGTGATTTAGGATTACATAATCAGAACTCCCCATTACTATAATAATCTGAAGTTGAAATATGCCTTTTAAATATAACATAAAATCAGGCTAAAACAGATACAATTTCGCATCTATTTCAGCCTGATAGCCTTGGTGCGGATGACAGGACTTGAACCTGCATGCTTTCGCACTGGAACCTAAATCCAGCGTGTCTGCCAATTCCACCACATCCGCATAACAATCATGCCGCAGTATAGCATAAGCCGGGCTAAAAAGACAGCCGGCTACTGATTGTTCTGATTGGTTTTATCTTGTTCGGTGTCGTTGTGCCTTTTGGCATCGATAACAGAAGAAAGCTTGCGCGCAATAAAGAGCGATGCCGCTATGATGCCAAATCCGGCAAGAACAGCCAAAACAAGCTTTATCAGTGCTTCGGGCATATCGGTCTTCCTTTTTCTTCATTTACTCATCAAGGCGCAGCACGCTCATAAAGGCCTCTTGAGGAACCTCGACACTGCCGACGCGCCTCATGCGTTTTTTGCCTTCTTTTTGCTTTTCCAAAAGTTTTTTCTTTCTTGTTATATCGCCGCCATAGCATTTGGCCAGGACATCTTTCCGGTAAGCGCGCACGGTCTCGCGGGCAATGATTTTACCGCCAATGCAAGCCTGAATTGGAATTTCGAACTGCTGACGCGGAATATTTTCTTTCAGTTTTTCAACCATTCGCCGTCCTCTGGCATAAGCTTTTTCCTGGTGGACAATAAAGGATAGCGCATCGACGGGTTCGCCGTTCAGCAGAATATCGAGCTTGACAAGGTTTGATTCTTTGTAGCCCGACAATTCATAGTCCAGGGAAGCGTACCCACGGGTTCGCGACTTGAGGGCGTCAAAAAAATCATAGATGATCTCGTTGAGCGGCATTTCATAATGCAGGATGACACGCGATTCGTCGAGATAATCCATGGTCAGAAAAGTACCCCGACGGTCCTGACAAAGTTCCATAATATTGCCAATATACTCTTTAGGCGTCATAATAGTCGCTTTGACAATTGGCTCTTCAATCCGTTCGATTTCAGTGGGATCCGGCATATTGGTCGGGTTATCGAGTAAAATCATTTTCCCGTCATGGTCATAAACCCTGTATACAACAGAGGGAGCCGTTGAAATCAAATTGAGTGAAAACTCCCTTTCCAGGCGCTCCTGGACGATTTCATAATGCAGCAAGCCCAAAAATCCGCAGCGGAATCCGAATCCCAGCGCCGCTGAAGTTTCCGGCTCGAAGGAAAGCGCCGCGTCGTTCAGCTTGAGTTTTTCCAATGCGTCACGTAAGTCTGGATAATCAGCGCCATCCACAGGATAAAAGCCGCAGTAGACCATTTGATGAACTTTTTTGTATCCAGGCAGCGGTTTTTCCGCCGGTTTGTCGGCCAGCGTAATCGTGTCTCCCACAGCTGTATCACGGACATTTTTGATGCTGGCAACAATATAGCCCACATCGCCCGCCTTTAATTCATCGCAGGGCTGAAAAGCACCGGGGCGGAAATAGCCCAGTTCAGTAACGATAAAGTCTTTTCCTGTATTCATGATCAGGATCCGGTCTCCTGTTTTGACCGATCCTTCTTTTACGTTGACATGAACAATAACCCCTTTATAGGAATCATACTTAGAATCAAAGATCAGAGCGCGCAGCGGCGCTTCTTCATCACCCTGCGGACAAGGCAGGTATTGAATGATTTTTTCCAGCACTTCGGGAATATTGACATCGTTCTTGGCCGAAATCAAAGGAGCATAAGACGCATCCAAACCAATGACATCCTCAATTTCCTTCTTAACGATTTCCGGCTGTGCGGACGGCAGATCAATCTTGTTAATAACCGGCAGGATTTCCAGATTGGCATCAATGGCCAAATAGGCATTAGCCAGTGTCTGCGCTTCGATTCCCTGCGATGCGTCCACGACTAAAATCGCGCCGTCACAGGCGGCCAGCGTCCGGGACACTTCATAATTGAAATCCACGTGACCCGGGGTATCGATCAGGTTCAGTGTATAGGTCTTTCCATCTAAAGCCTTGTAAGTCAACCGTACCGCCTGAGCTTTAATCGTGATGCCGCGTTCGCGCTCAATGTCCATATTGTCAAGGATCTGAGATTGCATCTCTCTTTCCGTCAAAAGACCTGTGTGCTCGATCATGCGGTCGGCAAGCGTTGACTTTCCATGGTCTATATGGGCAATAATGCAAAAATTTCTTATCTTTTCTTGTCTTTCAGAAGGCATGATAGCGATCGCGTCTCCCCCTACTCATGAAAATATGATCTGATCTGTTTTCAAATCAAGGTATACCAAAACGGTCAAGCGGATAGAAACGAAGCAAGACTTCCCCGATGATACTATCAAATGGGACCGGCCCGAAACTTCGGCTGTCCAGGCTGATTTCCCGATTGTCGCCCATCACATAGTACTCATTTTCACCCAATTTGACTTTCTCATACATCAGGCTTCGCGAGCGGGTGACCGTGCCCGGTGCCAGATAAGGTTCTTCCAGTAAAGATCCGTTCCGATGAACACCGTCTTCACAAATCTCAATGGTGTCGCCAGGCAGCCCAATGACACGCTTGATGATATTGGGACCGTTTTCGTGCTGCGGCAAGTCACTTGACCGGATCGTGATGATATCTGCATAGCCGATGCCGCCAAACCACTTTGTGACTTTCTCCACAAGCAGCTGGTCGTTATGATTCAAAGTCGGAAGCATGGAATAGCCAATCACCGAATTCCGTTGAATCACAAAGACAACCAGCAGTAAACCGATCAGCACAGCGATCAGAATATATTTCAACCAATCCAGCAGTTCTGTCAGCCAATCGCTTTTTTGATGTTCATTTGTGAGGGCCACATTCTCGTACGGTTCACTCCGCATGCTCAACAAACTCCTCAGCAGGCCGCTTCAAGGTCAAATTCAATTCATCCAATTGTTTGCTGTCAACCGGACTGGGCGCATCGGTCATCAGGCAGGCAGAGTTCTGAGCTTTGGGGAAAGCAATCACATCGCGAATGCTGCTGCTTTCTGTCAGCAGCATCACGAGCCGGTCCAATCCATATGCGATCCCACCGTGCGGCGGCACACCATATTGAAATGCTTCAAGTAAAAAGCCAAAGCGTTGCCATGATTCTTCCTGCGTCATCCCCAGCAGTGAGAAGATTTTTTGCTGCAGCATCTGGTTATGGATCCGGATGCTGCCGCCCCCCAATTCAGTGCCGTTCAAGATAATATCGTAAGCTTTGGCTCGCACCGCTGCTGGGTTCTCATCTAAAAGATGAAGATCTTCGTCCATCGGGCTGGTAAAAGGATGGTGATTCGCCACAAAACGGTTGCTTTCCTCGTCAAATTCAAGGAGCGGAAACTCAGTTACCCACAGCAACTCATAGGAATCCGAAGGAATCAGGTGAAGGCGGCGAGCCACCTCGCAGCGCAATTGTCCCAATGCTTCGAGAACAACATGGTCTTTCTCATCGGCAATAAACAGAATCAGATCGTCTGTTTTCGCTCCCGTCCGATTCTCTATGGCCTTGATCTGTTCCTCTGTAATGTAACGGGAAAGAGGGCCTCTTGGCTCTTTTTCAAGTGTCAGCCAGGCCAATCCCTTAGCCCGGTAGGTTCTGACAAAAGCTGAAAGCTCGTCGATCTCCCGCCGCGTCAGAACTGCGCCTCCCGGAACGGCAATCAGACACACGCGGCCTCCTTTTTCAATGGCATTTCTAAATACATTGAAGGTACTTTGTGAGAACAGGTCGGTTGCATCACACAATTCCATGCCAAAGCGCAGGTCCGGCTTATCAGATCCATAGCGCTGCATGGCTTCGGCATAGGTCAAACGTTTGAGCGGCAAAGAGATTTCAATGTTCAGGACCTGCTGAAACAAATGTTTCAAAAAAGACTCGTTGACAGCCAATATATCGTCTACATCAATAAAGGCCATTTCCAGATCAATCTGAGTAAATTCCGGCTGCCGATCTGCCCGCAGGTCTTCATCACGAAAACACCGTGCAATTTGCAGATACCGATCATAGCCGGCCATCATCAAAAGCTGTTTAAACAGTTGAGGCGATTGTGGGAGCGCGAAAAAACGCCCGGGGAAAATCCGGCTTGGCACCAAATAATCGCGTGCCCCTTCCGGCGTGCTTCGGGTCAGCATCGGTGTTTCGATTTCAATGAAACCGGCCGCATTAAAAAAGTCACGGACCAATTTTGTTATTTTGTGACGCATCATGATTCGTTTCTGCATATCCGGACGGCGCAGATCCAGATAACGATACTTCAGGCGTAACGCTTCATTGACCTCTATTCCTTCCTCAATATAAAACGGCGGTGTCTTCGATTCATTCAAAATTCGCAGTTCTTGAACCAGAATCTCAACCCGCCCTGTTGGCATAGACGGGTTGACGGCAGCTCGCTCACGCAGAATCCCTCTTGCCGCAACCACATACTCGCTTCGAACCTGTGCTGCTTTTTCACGAACGTCATCCGGACATGTTTCATCAATCACCAGCTGGATTTCACCGCTGCGATCACGAAGGGTGATAAAAATCAAGCCGCCTAAATTCCGCTGTTTATGACACCAGCCCATTAATACCAGTTCCGTCCCGATGGCTTGTTGGTCGATTTCTGCACATCGATGGGTCCTTTTCATGCCACTCATCGTTTCTGCCATGTTGCTTCCCCTCTCATCACAGGCTTTGTTCCAGCTGATCCAGGCGAACACATGTCTCTTCGCCACTTTTCAGATCTCTTAATCGGCCGATGCCGCTTTTAACTTCATCGTCTCCCAGCACCAAAACAGCTTGCGCCCCGCTTTTGTCAGCATATTTCATTTGAGCGCGCAGGCTCCTGCCCATGAGATCCGTTTCTACGTAAAACCCTGCCTGACGAAGCCTGTAGCAAAGAATTCTGGCTTCATCTTCACACTGGCCGGCAATGGCAATAAACAATCGGGCTGGTTTGGGTTGAGGCAAGGGAATAGACTGAGCTGAAAGCTCCATCAAAAGTCGTTCAACACCCAACGCAAAACCAATCCCGGGTGTTTTCGGCCCGCCAAGCGCTTCCACCAATCCATCATAGCGGCCGCCGCCGCAAATGGTTCCTTGTGTGCCAACATGTTCTGAAATAAATTCAAACACTGTACGGGTATAGTAATCGAGCCCACGGACAATGCGTGGATTGATTGTATATTGGATACCTAAGATATCGAGCTGATGTCTGAGGCCATCAAAGTGGGCCTGGCAGTCCTCGCAAAGAAAGTCAAGCTGAACCGGCGCGTCAGCCGTTATTTCCTGACAGCGCTCTTCCTTGCAGTCAATGATCCGCAGTGGATTGCGTTCATATCGATCCTGACAATGATCGCACAGCCCAGACAAATGCGGTTTGAGCCAACCTTTGAGTTTTTCATGGTATTCCCTTCGGCACACCGGACATCCGATGCTGTTGATATGCAAACGATTTTCTTTGAGTCCAAGCGTTTTAAAATAGAGATTCAAAAGACTGATCAGCTCCGCGTCGGCCGCCGGACCGGGCGCACCAATCGCCTCACAGCCAAGCTGATGAAATTCACGATACCGCCCTTTCTGAACATTTTCATAGCGGAAAGCTGTAATCGCATAGTAAAGCCTGACAGGCGATGGCCAGGAGCTCATGCCGTTTTCAATGTAGCTGCGAACGACGCCGGCTGTGCCTTCAGGCCGCAAGGTCATGCTTCGCCCGCCTTTGTCAATAAATGTATACATTTCTTTTTGCACAATATCGGTCGTATCACCGACACTGCGCTGAAACAACTCTGTTTGCTCAAAGGTCGGCAAACGTATTTCGCCGTAGCCATAGCGGCCGCAAACATCGGCAAACACCTGTTCAACATATTGCCATACCGTTGTCTCCGGCGGCAACAAATCGCGTGTTCCCTTTGGTGCGGAAAATTTCATGTGTCCATCTCCTATGCAGCACCGTTTGGCGCTTAAGTTTATCCATTATACATCAAAACGAATCGAACTGATAGAGGATCATGGCCAAAACGGCCGGTCCGGCCGTTTCTGTTCTCAAGATGCGCCGGCCTAATGTCACTGGGCAGATGCCTGCAGATGATGCCTCTTCAACTTCCTCTTCGGTGAAACCTCCCTCCGGTCCAATCATCACACAAAAACATGGATTGGCTCGTTTCATGTTTTGGTCCGCGGTCAATCTTTTTGTAAAATCAGAATGAAAAGCCATCAACACCGACCGAATGGATTGTTTCCGCTCCATTTCCCATGGGATGATCGAAAGATCGGCTGATACAGCATCTCTGATACAGTCGGAAAAAGTTAAAATACCGTCCACAGGCGGACGAATGCCGCGGCCGCATTGCTTTGCGGCCTCAGCCGCGATGCGATTCCATCGCGCTTGTTTCTTTTCATACTCATCTGATACTTTTACAATACTGCGTTGACATTGGATTGGAACAATGCGGGTCACGCCAAGTTCAACTGATTTTTGAATGATCTGTCCCATTTTTTCACCTTTTACCAGACCTTGATAAAGCGTCACTTCGTAATCTGGTTCTGTTTGATTGGCGTATCGTTCCTTGATTGAAAGAAAGACTTCATGGCCGGATTTTCGATCAATGCGGCAAAGAAAATCTGAGCCTGAGCCGTCACAGATCAACAGCTCATCCCCTTCACGCATGCGGAGAACATGACTCACATGATGAGCTTCCGCTCCGGTCAATTTCAGTTCAGTCTGGTCTGGCGGCAAAATATCTTCAATAAAGAAACGAGGCATTTTAGTCTCCTTGAGCTGGATTTTCCATATTATCTTATAGGTTCCGGTCATCCGTCAACTGATTAAACTTTTACAAAAGACTCTTTTTTGGATTAAAATAAACCATGAACAAATCACCAGGAGTTCGGTTGTATGCATCAGAAAGGTCCAAATGATGGCTTTCCAACAGAAAAACTCGATCCGTCCCTGATCGTTCCGATCTGGCTGGACTGGTTTTCTCATAAAGGGCGCCGCCTCCCCTGGCGCCAAAGCAAAGATCCCTACCGCATTTTTGTTTCAGAAATTATGTTACAGCAGACACAGGTGCAAACCGTTATTCCTTATTACGAGCGATTCATGGCGCGTTTTCCAACTGTTTTCGACCTGGCTGCTGCCGACGAAGTGGAGGTCTTAAAATTGTGGGAAGGCCTGGGCTACTATGCGCGGGCACGGCATCTGCTGTCTTCAGCCCGAATCGTCGTTGATCAGCATCATGGCATCATGCCAGACAACCTGCCCGCGCTCCTCTCGCTGCCTGGTATCGGAACCTACACAGCAGGTGCCATTTTGTCCATCGCCTGGCAAAAAAGTGTTCCGGCTGTGGATGGCAATGCGGTCCGTGTTTTTTCCCGGCTGACCGGTACACCTTGGACCACAGGTCACACTGCCGACAGACAGCAGGTTTCCTCTCTTGTGGCCGCCTGGCTGCCTTCCGACCGGCCCGGTGATTTTAACGAGGCCATCATGGACTTAGGAGCAACCCTCTGCCTGCCGAAAGA